>JAFUWA010000010.1 GCA_017477355.1 Clostridia bacterium | reverse complement strand
TTCAAATTATAATTTCCAATCATCTCCAAATTGTACCTCTTTACTATATCAATTTGAGAAGTCGAAGAGATAACAAAGCCTTTGATAAAGAAAGTATTTACTATTTTATCATAATCTATATTCCATAAATCTCTTATGATATTTGGCATATAAACATAGGTATTGAAAAGATTACATAGAGAAATTAATTCCTCTTGAAATTGATTTAAAAGAAAATATTTTAAAGGAATATATAATTTATCTATTCCATTTAAATAATTCGAATAATCAATATTCTCGTGCAAAATTGTTAGTAATAAATGAATAGAATTACTAGCTTTTAAATTTGAATTTGTTGTATGGAATTCTAATGTTTCTGGATTTAATTTTAAGTTTCTAGCATGAATATGTTTTTCAATAATTTTATTTTGCAATTGTTCTAAAGCAGTTCTTCTTAATTCATTTAATAGTTTAACTGGTACAAAAACATTGTCATCTAATTGAATTTCAATTTTTTCAAATTCAAACGGTGTATTACCAGTTTTGGTTATTTGAGAAAAGATATCCTCTTTTGTTGCAGAACGATTTTGAGCTGGCTCTATTATAGAATTTGATGAAATAGAAATGCGCTCATTATTGTAAATGGAACATAGATTGTTAGAAAAAACTTCTAATGTCATCTTTTCATTTTTCTTGATTGTTAAAAAAGCATTTAGCTTTATTTTTTTGAATTCTTTATCTTCTTTAAAAGTAGGAGCAATGTCATCATTTAATATTCTACTTTGTAATTTGTATATTTTTTGACCAGGACGAATATTTCCTTTCATTCTTCCAATAGTAACTACTTCTCCAATATTTGCTAATCGAATATTTGTATTTTGTTTCATTAATTCAGAGATAGTGTAATTATCAGAATCAATACTAATTTTATCACCAATTCCAATAGAATGTTCTAATTTCAATGTAATATATCCTTTATTAGGATTGAAATTTTGAACTTTTCCTAAATAAAAACCACTGTTGCTTGCCATCTCTTTATAGATCAATTCTTTATTAGCTTCTTTTGAAAAATGGCCTTTTGAAAATCCACCACGGTTAAAACTTTGTTTTAGTTCATCTAAATAGCTCATGGAAGTAGAAGGATTAATTTTGCTTTCTTCCTCTTCAAGAAGTTTTAAAAGTTCTTCGTTTGATTTATCCAAATTGTCATATACAATGTCAATTAATTTACGATAATATCTAGTAACAATTCCTACATATTCTGGATTTTTAAGTCTTCCTTCAATCTTAAAACAGTTAACCCCAGCTTTGATTAATTCTGGAAGGGAAGAGGTTCCCATCAAATCTCTAGGACTTAATAAATATCCCTTGTCATATTCTCTTTCAGTTTCATCTAATAAAGTGTAAGGAAGTCTGCAAGGCCCAGCACATAATCCACGATTTCCGTGAGCGTCCTCCAATAATACTAGAGAATAGACATTGACCAGAATAAGAAATACAAAGAGCACCATGTAAAAAAGTTTCAATTTCACATGATGTATTTTCACAAATATTTTTGATTTCTTCTACATTTAATTCACGAGCTAAAACAACTCTTTGAACTCCCATAGATTCTAATTGTTTGCATCCAGCTAAATTGTGAATAGTCATTTGAGTACTGGCATGTACAGGAATTTCTGGATAGTTTTTGGTCAAATATTGAATCAGCCCTAAATCTTGAATAATAAAAGCATCAGCACCTAAATTGTAGCAATCAATAGCTAAACGAACAGCATCTTTAAACTCATTATCTTTTAACAGGATGTTAAGAGTAATATGTACTTTAACATCACGAAGTTTGGCATATTTGATTGCTTCAGCTAATGTTTCCATATCAAAATTTTTTGCTCTAGCACGAGCATTAAATTGACTAGCTCCTAAATATACGCTATCTGCACCATTTTGCACGGCAGCTTTTAAACATTCAAAATCTCCAACAGGAGAGAGTAATTCTGGTTTTTTCATTTTTTCCTCCAATGAAAATATTATATTACAGATTTACATAAAATGCAATAAGAATAAGTGTTGACAGTCAGAAAAATAATGATAAAATAGAAATAAGTAAAATGAAGAAGAGGTAGCTATGGGAATATCTGTTGATGAATACAGAGAATTAATTAAAAAGCAAGGTGGAAGCTCAAATCGTGGAAAAGCAATACATGATCCATCACGTCAATTGCAAGGAAAAATTAATCGTGAACTTGGTAAAATTTTCGAAGATACAGTTGATACTATTTGTCAAGTTTATGAATTAAATGGATTAGCTAGAATTGAGAAAACACCAGAACCTATGAAAATTTTAAAGTATGTTGATGGTGGAAGATTCGAAGCTGTTTTTGAAAAAAGTGCACAACCAGACTTTAAAGGAACTGTCAAGGGAGGAAGAACGGTTGTGTTTGATGCGAAATTTACAGAGTCTGATAGAATTCGCTATCAAGTACTAAGTGATCATCAAAGAGAAACTTTGCTAAAATATTCAGAATTAGGAGCGATTGCATTTGTTTTAGTTGGATTTGCTAATCGGAAAAATTTATAAGATTGATATTCATGAATGGATTAATATGAAGCAGGATTTTGGAAGACTGCATATCACGCAAGAAGAACTAGATGGTTTAAATAATAAGGAAATTACAACAAGAAATCGAAATGGTGTTGTTGATTTCTTAAATTTGATATAACTTCTAGAAATGAAGATAGGGAGAAAGTATGAATCAAACAGAATTAGAGAATTGGTATAGAGCAAATTCTGAAACTTTAAATTTATTAGATCCTGAACAAAAAGGGTTGGCTGAATCTGCAATGAGATATTTGATGAACGAAAAATTGGGACATTGGGATAAAGAAGATGCTATTTTCACAGCTAATTTCTTAGCTAGAAAAAGTGCAAATGTTGGAAATATGCTTGATAAAGTTACTGTAAAAGTGTTGAGTCAGGAAGAATATAGTGAAAAGTTTGGAGATACTAGTCAAGCTATGTGTACGAATCATGGTGATGAAACTTATACTGTTACATATTCTCCAGCTGTTATAGACAATTTGATGAGTAATACACATGAAGGTTTTCTAAGAGGATTACAAACTGTTTTTCATGAAATTATCCATACACAGCAAAATACCTTAATGAGGCGAGCGGGGAAAGAACAAACTCTCTCTAAATCATTATATTTAATGGCTTTAGAGACAATTGCCAGAAAAGAAGATCCTAAATTTTATCAAGAATTTTATGATAATTTATTAAAAGAAAATCAGGCTCAAAAATTAGGGCTTAAGTTAGCGATGACTACTATGCAGATGTATAATCCATATTTGCATTCTCAATATAGACAAGATAAAGTAGCTGAAATTGTGGGCTCGTATGATAAAAACTATTATGATAAAACTCTTGTAACATCGAGTGGAAGAGTATATGATTTTATGTTACATGTAGAAACAATTGCATCTAGGTATATCGAAATGCATCCTGAAATGGTAAGGGAATATCCGTGTTTGCAAAGAGCTTATAATTTTGATGGAACTAAAAAGGATATATTACAATTGCTTGCAGATAGAAAAAGCTTATTAGAACATGGAGAAGATACTCAAAAAATAAATGAGTTTTATGAAGCAATTATCAATCATAGGAATACAAGGACAAATGGTCTAAAAGGTGTAAAAAACGAATTACATCGATTAGATGAATATTTGGAAAAAACAGGAACGGAAGATGAGTTTATTTATGATATTATTAAATATCAACTAGAGAAAAAACTTCAAGTATCTCCAGATAAGATAGAACAATATGTGCAATTAGAATATGAAAAAGCTGCAAAAGCAAGAGAAAAAGAAAAACATACTATGCAACAAACTACAGCAAAAGAACAAGAAGGACAAGAACAAAGTGATAATTAATAGAAGAAGGATGATGATAGACAATCATGCTTCTTTTTTGCATTTTTGCAAAATTTAAAAAAGGGGGTTGAAAAATTTTACATTTTGGTATAGAATATCAATGGTCATTTTTAAGATGACAAAATTTTACAGATGCTTTATAAGGATAAAGCCTGATATATAAGGAGGAATTTTTTATGGCAGTTAGAGTAGCTATAAATGGTTTTGGACGTATTGGACGTCTAGCATTTAGACAAATGTTTGGAGCAGAGGGATATGAAATCGTAGCAATTAACGATTTAACAAGCCCAGATATGCTTGCACATTTATTAAAATATGATTCTGCACAAAAAAGATATGAAAAAGCAGATACAGTAGTTGCAGGTGAAGATTCAATCACTGTAGACGGAAAGACAATTAAGATCTACGCAGAGAAAGATGCTGCAAATCTTCCTTGGGGAGAAATTGGTGTTGATGTAGTATTAGAATGTACAGGATTCTATACATCTAAAGAAAAAGCATCAGCTCACATTACAGCAGGAGCTAAAAAAGTAGTTATTTCTGCACCAGCAGGAAAAGATTTACCAACAATCGTATATGGAGTAAATGAAGGAACATTAACAAAAGAAGATAATGTTATATCAGCTGCTTCTTGTACAACAAACTGTTTAGCACCTATGGCTAAAGCATTAAATGACTTAGCCCCAATTCAATCAGGAATTATGACTACAGTTCATGCTTATACTGGAGATCAAATGGTACTTGATGGACCACACAGAAAAGGTGATTTAAGAAGAGCAAGAGCTGCAGCAGTTAATATTGTTCCTAACTCAACAGGAGCTGCAAAAGCTATTGGATTAGTTATTCCAGAATTAAATGGAAAATTAATCGGATCAGCTCAAAGAGTTCCAGTTCCAACAGGATCAACAACAATTTTAGTTGCAACTGTAAAATCAGAGAAAGAATTAACACCAGAAGTTATTAATGCATATATGAAATCAGTAGCTAACCAATCATATGGATATACAGAAGAACCATTAGTTTCTTCAGATATTGTTGGTGAAACACATGGATCATTATTTGATGCAACACAAACAATGGTTGCTAAAGTTTCAGATGATTTATATCAAGTACAAGTTGTTGCTTGGTATGATAATGAAAATTCATATACTAGCCAAATGGTTAGAACAATCAAATATTTTGCTGAATTAGGCTAATAATTAATATTATATGAAAATATACAAAGGAGGTTGGCAGGAAGCTAATCTCCTTTTATCATTTGAAAGGTAATATATGAAAGAAATACAATTTGATGAAATCAAAAAAAATTTTCAAAATGAGAAGAAACTAGATTCTACTAAAAAATATATTAAAAATTTAGTGATAGCTATGGTAGTATTGATTGGTTTTTTGATTATTTTTAATGTAATTTTTTATGTAATTATTAAAAATAACGCATATCTTCCATATAATACTACACCAGAGTTATATAGAGTAATGATTGGTACAACTCCGAAGTATTATATACCATTTAGTTTAGTTAATGGATTTTGTTTTATAATAGAAATTGCATTAATTATTTCTTTAATTATAAAAGCTTGTATTTTATTAAAAATAAAAAGGGGGAAAATAAAAAATGAATAAGAAAACAGTCAGAGACATTGATTTAAAAGGAAAGAAAGTATTAGTAAGATGCGATTTTAATGTTCCATATGATGAGAACAGAAAAATTACAGACAACAGAAGAATTGTAGCAGCTTTGCCTACCATCAAATATTTATTAGAAAATGATTGCAAAGTAATTCTTTGCTCACACTTAGGACGTCCAAAGGGAGAAGTTAAGCCAGAATTTTCTATGGATATTGTGGCTGCAGAGTTAACAAGATTATTAGGAAAAGAAGTAAAATTAGCAA
Organism: Clostridia bacterium; assembly: GCA_017477355.1. Lineage (GTDB taxonomy): Bacteria > Bacillota > Clostridia > TANB77 > CAG-508 > Scatovivens. The sequence continues at coordinate 48,624 of JAFUWA010000010.1, read as the reverse complement.
AAGATGTTGTAGGACCAGACGCTACAGAATTAGCAGCTAATTTAAGTGCTGGTGAAGTAATGTTATTAGAGAACGTTAGATTTGAACCAGGTGAAGAGAAGAATGATGAAGAATTATCAAAGAAATTTGCTTCTTTAGCAGAAGTATTTGTTAATGATGCATTTGGAACAGCTCATAGAGCACACAGTTCTACAACAGGTGTTGCTAGTTTCTTACCAGCAGTATCAGGATTCTTAATTGAAAAAGAGTTAAATTTCTTAGGAAGCGCTTTAGAGAACCCAGAAAGACCATTCATGGCTATTTTAGGTGGTAGAAAAGTTTCTGACAAAATTGGAGTTATTGACGCTTTATTAGAGAAAGTTGATGTTTTAATGATTGGTGGAGCTATGGCTTATACATTCTTTAAATCAATGGGATATGAAGTTGGAAATTCAATTTGCGAATTAGATAAATTGGATTTAGCGAGAGAAGTTATGGAAAAAGCTAAAAATAAAGGTGTTAAATTCATGCTTCCAGTTGATACAAAAGTTGGAAAAGAATTTGATCCAAATACAGAAAGTAAAACAGTTAAATATACAGAAATTCCAGATGGTTGGGAAGGATACGATATTGGACAAGAGACAATCGAACTATATAGCAAAGAATTACAAAATGCTAAAACAGTTATCTGGAATGGACCAGTTGGCTTATTTGAATTTGATCAATTTGCTATTGGAACAAACTCAATTGCTAGAGCATTAGCTGATATTGATGCTGTTAAGATTATTGGTGGTGGAGATTCTGCTGCAGCTGTTGAAAAAGCAGGATTAGCAGAAAAGTTTACACACATTTCAACAGGCGGTGGAGCTTCTCTAGAATTCTTAGAGGGAAAGAAGTTACCAGGAATTGAAGCTTTACAAGATAAATAATAAGTAGAGGATAAAGTATGGGAAAGATTTTAGTAATTGGAAGTCTAAATATGGACTTTGTGATAAATACTGATAAAATGCCAGCTCCAGGAGAAACTGTTCTAGGAAACAATTTTATGATGTCACCTGGAGGAAAGGGAGCTAATCAAGCTTATGCAATTGGAAAAATTGGTGGAGACGTTTCAATGATTGGCGCTGTTGGAAATGATGAGTCAGGTGAAATTCTAAAAAATAATTTAAAGTCTGTAAATGTTAATACAAATCCTATTGAAACTATTGATAATGAAAGTACAGGATGTGCTTTTGTTACAGTAGATAAAAGCGGTGAGAATAATATTGTTGTCATACAAGGAACTAATAAATTAGTAACAATTGAGATGATTGACAAAAATATCGAATTATTAAGAGAATGTGATATTGTATTAATGCAATTGGAAATTCCAGTTGATACTGTAAAATATGTTATTAAACGTGCAAAAGAATTTGGCAAAACAGTAATTTTAGATCCTGCACCAGCTCAAAGTGAAGTGTTAGAAGAGGTATTTGATAAAATTGACTTTGCAAAACCAAATGAAACAGAACTTTCTATTTTAACAGGAATGCCTACATCTACAACAGAAGAGATTGTTTTAGCAGCTAGAAAATTAAACCAGAAAGGTTTAAAGAACGTTATTGTAACATTAGGAAAAAAAGGAGCATTATTAATTAATGAAAAGGAGTGTGAACTTTTTGAAGTTCCTGATGTTAAAATAGTAGATACAACTGCTGCTGGAGATAGTTTTTTAGCTACATTCTCTATTAGCCTAGCAGAAGGAATGAGTGTCCATGACTCTATTAGAAAAGCAAATAAGGTTGCAAACTTTGTTTGTACTAGAAAAGGTGCTCAAAGTTCAATCCCAACAAGGGAAGAAATAAATCTTTTATAGGAGAAGTGAATGGAAAAAATAATTATTGATACAGATCCTGGTGTAGATGATGTTGTTGCGATATTATTTGCAGTTAAATCAAGGCAATTTGATATATTAGGAATTACAACCGTTAATGGAAATTGCTCATTAGAAAATGCTACTCGTAATGCTTTAAAAACACTAGAAATGGCTGGAGAAAATAATATTCCAGTTTATGCTGGTATGGATAAGGCATTAGCGTTTGAAGGAAGTGATGCATCACATGTGCATGGAACAAATGGACTTGGTGGAGTAAATGTTTCAGATCCAATTAGAAAACCAGAAGAGGACAATGCTATAGATTTTCTAATTAAAACTGTTAATGAGAATCCTGGTCAAATAACAATTGTTCCAATAGGGCCACTTACTAATATTGCAAAAGCTGTTTTGAAAGATGCTAATTTCGCTAAAAATGTAAAACGATTAGTAATAATGGGTGGATCTAGTGAAAGAGGAAATATCACTCCTACGGCTGAATTTAATTTTTATAAAGATCCAGATGCAGCTAAAATTGTATATGAAGCCGGATTCAAAGAAATAATAACAGTTGGGCTAAATGTTACAAGAAAGGTAGTATTAAATTCTAAATTAGAAAACTTTTTACTAGGTAAAAAAGAGGATGAACTAGCTAAGTTCTTATATGATATTACGAGAATAGGTGCAGAGTTTGATAGAAAAGCTGAAAAAGTAGACGGAGTAATTATCAATGATGCTTTAACAGTAGCTTATCTTGCAGATAATCATTTATTAGAATTAAGAGACGCATTTATTGAAGTCTCTATTAATCCAGAAAATATAGGACAATCTATTGTTGATTATGAATTTGAAAAAAGTGGACGTAAATCAAATGCTAAAATGGCATATGATGTTAATATAACAGATACATTAAAATTAATATTTCAAACAATTTTTGAAAAATATAAAGATGAGATTGACAAATTATTAGATTAGAAAGGAAATGAATATATGAGAAGAAAAGTAATCGCAGGAAACTGGAAAATGAATATGCTTCCAAATGAAGCAATTGCTTACATTGAGGAGTTTGAACCTCTTGTAAAAGATACAAAAAATGAAGTTATTTTGTGTGTTCCTTATACAGATTTATTTTATTGTTTAATGAATGCACAAGGAACAAACATTAAAATTGGTGCTCAAAATATGCACTTTGCAGAATCAGGAGCATACACTGGAGAAGTTTCAGGAAAAATGTTAAAATCAATCGGTGTTGAATATGTAATTATTGGACATAGCGAAAGAAGAGAATATTTTAATGAGACTGATGAATCAGTTAACAAAAAAATTAAAGCTGCTTTTGAAAATGAATTAAAACCAATTGTTTGTGTTGGTGAAAAATTAGAACAAAGAGAAGCAGGTACAGCAGAAGAAGTTGTAACAACACAGGTAAAACTTGACTTAGAAGGCTTGACAAATGAACAAGTTAAAAATACAATAATAGCATATGAACCAATCTGGGCAATTGGAACTGGTAAAACAGCTACAAGCGAAGATGCTAATAATATGATTAAAACAATCAGACATCAAATTGCAGAGTTATTTGGAAATGATGTTGCTGAAGAAGTAATTATTCAATATGGTGGAAGTGTAAAATCTTCTAATGCAAAAGAATTATTTACAACTTCTGATATTGATGGTGGATTAGTTGGAGGAGCTAGCTTAAAACCAGAAGAGTTCAGTAAGATTGTTAATTATGATGCGTAAAATAGGTGCCGTCCTTGCATCGCGATAGCGTGAGCGTTATTGCTACGGCTAGAAATGAGGAGAAAATGGAAAATAAAAAAGTTACAATGTTAATGATTCTAGATGGATTTGGAATCAACGAAAAAGAAGAAGGAAATGCAGTAAAACTTGCAAATACTCCAAACTTAGACAGGATTTTAACAGAGAATCCTAATACAATTATTCATACAAGTGGTAGAGATGTTGGACTTCCTGATGGACAAATGGGAAATAGTGAAGTTGGACATACTAATATTGGTGCAGGTAGAATTGTATATCAAGATTTACAAAAAATTAACAAATCAATTGAAGATGGAGATTTCTTTAGTGTTCCAGAATTTGTAAAAGCAGTTGAAAATTGTAAAGAACATCATTCAAAATTACATTTAATTGGATTAGTTTCTGACGGTGGTGTTCATAGCCATAATAGACATTTATATGGATTGTTAGAAATGGCTAAAAGAAAAGATTTTGAAGATGTTTATGTACATTGCTTTATGGATGGAAGAGATACTCCACCAGCATCTGGAGAGACTTACATTACTGACTTAGAAAAGAAAATTTCTGAAAAAGGTGTAGGAAAGATTGCTACAGTTAGTGGTAGATTTTATAGTATGGATAGAGACAAAAGATGGAATAGAATTGAACTTGCTTATAATGCAATGGTTAAAGGAGAAGGAGAAAAAGCAAATTCTGCAATACAAGCTGTTGAAGAGTCTTATCAAAGAGAAGAATTTGATGAGTTCATTAAGCCAACAGTTATTGTAGATGGAAATGGTGAACCAGTTGCCAAAATTGAGGAAAATGATTCTGTTATCTTCTTCAACTTTAGACCAGATAGAGCAAGAGAAATTACAAGAACAATTGTTGATCCTGATTTTGATGGATTCCAAAGAGATAATTTCTTCAAAACATATTTTGTATGTATGACACCATATGACGAAACAATGCCAAACGTAGATGTTGCATTCAAAAAAGAAGAATTAAAAAATACATTTGGAGAATATATTTCTGGACTTGGTATGACTCAATTAAGAATTGCAGAAACTGAGAAATATGCACATGTTACTTTCTTCTTCAATGGTGGTAAAGAAGAGCAATATCCAGGTGAAGATAGAATTTTAGTTCCATCTCCAAAAGTTGAAACTTATGATATGAAACCTGAGATGAGTGCAGAAGAAGTAACAGTAAATGTAGTAAATGCAATTGATTCAGGTAAATATGATGCAATTATTTTAAATTATGCTAACCCTGATATGGTAGGACATACAGGAAGCTTAGAAGCTGTTATCAAAGCTTTAGAATATCTAGATGGTTGTGTAGAAAGAGTTGTTGAAGCAATTGAAAGAAATGGTGGTGTATTATTAATTGTTGCTGACCATGGAAATTGTGAGCAAATGATAGATTATAAAACAGGTGAGCCACATACAGCTCATACAACAAATCCAGTGCCTTTAGCAATGGTAGGTAGACCAAACAGAAAATTAAAAGAAGGTCGCTTAGCTGATTTAACTCCAACAATGTTGGATTTAATGGGATTAGATAAACCTCACGAGATGACTGGAGAAAGTTTATTGATCTAGATATTAGATACTAGATACTAGATACTAGATATTAGATATTAGAATACGTAGGAGAAGAAAAATGGTAGGATTTTCAGGAGAACAAGAATTTTATATGCAAATTCAAGATCATCTTTTTGAGATGATTCCTGAAAGCTGGAAAACCGTTTTTCTTCACACTTCTATTATTGATATTCCAAATCAAATTCCTAAAGGAGAATTATTTGTTTACTATATCCCAAAAGGAATCCTAAAAAGAAAACCTGTTAATTGCTATGAGGTACCTAGTCTTTTTGACATAGATGAGGAAGGTTATTCAAGGCTAATCACAAGTTTGTATAATGTTATAAAAAAGTTAAGGGACAGTTATGAAAAGAAGAGAAATCTAAAATTTACAACGATTGATATTGTTTGTTCAAGCAAAAAATTTATTGTAAAATATGGATTTGAGGATTTGCTAAATTCTAATTATTCTTTAGAAGAACTACATTTAATCTGGAGATATGAAAACTTACAAATAGATTTAGACTCTTTGAATCGCAATGATAGAAAAGTCTTAGAATACTACATTCAAGAGTCAAGAGTGAGTCTTCCTAAAAAACAGGAAATTATTGAGACAGAAATCTATGAGCGTCCTGCTCAAGCTACAGTTGATTATGAAAAGAGTTTAACACTAGACGAAATTGTAGCAAGAAAAAAGGAACAAGAACGAATTGAGGAGAAAAAACGAAAAAGAGAAGAAAAACGTATGCGTAAAAAACATCCAGAGCTTTTAGAAGGGGCTGAAGATGCTGTTATCAATAATGAAATTTTAAGAAATAGAAATATAAAATAGAAAGCGCCGTTTAGGGCGCTTTTTAATATATAATTGATGTCGGTACATAAGAATCTGAGGGAGGAGTAACAAAAGGATTATTAGGAATAGAAGTTTCTTCTAATGTATCTATTTTAATGATAGGAATTTCTCCATAATAATTTCCTTTTGTAATTGTTCCAGTTATTTTGACCCAACTATCATTTATTAATTCTTTTGCTTTTCCATATTCGCATAAGAAACCAACAACAACGGACTGATTTTTACTATTGATAATCATGTCTCTTGCTAATATAAATTGGTTCTCTTTTAAATCTGCAACACGATAAACATATCCTGTAAATGTAATTTTTTGACCAATATATGTGTTTAAATCTTCATGGACTTCTTTCAAGATATTGCAATAGTTTTCAGAAGTTAGTTCTGCAATATCTGGAGATGGGATTGAAAAATCATCTTTCACAAGTTCCTTTTGCTTTTCCTCTTTTATTTCTCCTAAAATTTTACTAATTGAGATAGCAAGAAGAATAAGACAAATGGTAGAAAAGAGAATAATTACTATTTTTCCAAGTCTTTTTTTTCCAAATTGAATGTTATAAATAAACATGAAATCACATCCTTAAAATTTTTATATTAAATTATATGGAAGCAAATTGAAATTATGAAATATTTTTGCTTCAATAATATAGACTTTTTGATTATTTTGTGTTATAATAAAAATTGCGTACCGACAGGAATGTTGGTGCTGACACTTTTAACTTCCCCCTATGGGGAGCCTTTAGCCAAAGGAGGATAATGTTATGGCTAAAAAGAACATCATGACGAGCATCTGTGAAATGGCTTTGGCCGGCAAGGGCCGGACGAAGCTGACTGTCAACCAGTGCACGATTTCTGCACTGCGCATGGAGGGCTTTGACGTGAGCGTCGCGAAGTGCAATGCCGACGCGATGGGTCAGGGCCTGCGCGTAGAGGCAGATATCGCCTGGGACAGCGCAACCACTGGAATTGCCCTGGATTGCAGGCGCAAGGCTGAGAAGCGCAGCAAGATGGCTGAGCACATCAAGCGTGACAAGCATCTGAGCAAGAAGCGTCGCAGCGTGCAGAGCCTGAGAAAGAGCTGGGAGACCGATATTCCGGCTGATGATGACGAGGAAACCGAGGAGGAATTTTACGCGAGGATTGCCGAAGAGTACAACTCTGTGGAGGATATCAACGCGTAACCCTTCTGGGGGTGATGTTTTTCTCTCAGGAAGCTAATCCTGATGCAACCTGAGGCGGAGCGGGAACTGTGTAAAAGCAGGGCCCGCTTCGTTTTTTAAATTGTTATTTTGACTCGAAAAAACTATTATGCTATAATTAATAATGAATATCGGCAGAAATGTTGATATGGAACTTATTAACATTGTTTCATTCACCCAATGGAGGAAGAAGAATGAAAAAAACGTTAAAAATGCACCTGAAAGAGATCAAGAGGGCAGCTAAAGCCGGAAAATCGTCGACAATTCAGTCTGTGTATCCAACAGATCTGGTTGATTTGGCGAAAAAAGGCTTTGAAATCAGTCCTTGGAACCAGTACAACCTGGCACTCATTAGCTGGCATAACGCAGAGAGAGGTACTGCCAAGCGCATGAGAATTAAGGCGGGTTACTACTTCTGATGTTCTTGATTTTGACTTGATAGTTCATTTTTAATGTGGGGCGAGGGCTGTACAGAACAGTCCTTGCCTTTTTAATTTTTTTTAATTGACAAAAATAATATTGTTATAGTACAATATTTAAGATTGATATATTACGAAAGGAAAAAACAAATGGCAGAAAAATTAGTAAACAGCATTATTGCTGCATTTGGTGGAATTACAAGTATGGCGTTTGGAAAAGAAATTTTAGTATTTTTTATTTCACTTATGCCAATTTTGGAATTAAGAGGAGGATTAATTGCAGCAGCACTTTTAAAATTAAATCCGGTCTCAAGCTATATAATTTCTATTATTGGAAATATCATACCAGTACCTTTTATTTTATTATTAATTTCTAAAATATTAGATAAGATGAGGAATAGTAAGGTAAAATTTTTTAATCGTTTTGCTGGATGGCTTGATAAAAAAGTAGAAAAACATAAAGGTCAAATTGAAAAGTTTGGTTATTGGGGAGTTGTTTTATTTGTAGGTATCCCTCTTCCTGGAACAGGAGCTTGGACAGGATCATTAATTGCTTCTGTATTAGAGTTAGACAGGAAAAAGACTTTCGGAGCAGTATTACTTGGAATCTTTATGGCAAGTATTATTATGATGCTTGTATCTTTTGGATTTTTGGCCAATATTATAAAATAATTTATGCTAAAATACTTTACAAAATAAGGAAAAAGGTTTATAATACTAATAGTTAGAAATAGCGCGAAAGCGTTATTTTAATTTGGAGATAATAAAATTTAAGATAGATTAAAAAATTAGTAGGGGGTAAGAAAATGTTAGTTAAACCAAAAACAGAGGATTTATTAAAAAAGGTTGATAACAGATACGAACTTGTAATTGCCATTTCTAGAAGAGGAAGACAAATCATTAACGGAAGTGAACCAATGATAGATAACAAAGATGATGAAAAATCAGAATTAACAGTAGCAGCTTTAGAGTTGGATAAAAATAAATTTGAAGTTGAAGAACCTGAAGATGTTCAAGAACAATAATAAAAGTAAAATGGGGCTATTGATAGCTCCATTTTTGTTTTTTATTTAATTTACTATTGAAATGTTATCTAAAAAATGATATATTATTATAGACATTTTGCATTTTAAGAAAGGATGATGGAAATGGGATTATTTAAATCTTATAGTGAAAAAGAAGTAAAAAGGATCAAACCAATTGTAGCAAAAATTAATTCTTTGGAACCTGAAATTTCAAAACTTTCAGATAAAGAGTTAAGAGGAAAAACAACTGAATTTAAGGAAAGACTTAACAATGGCGAAACTTTAGATGATATATTACCAGAGGCTTTTGCGGTTGTAAGAGAAGCTTCTAAAAGAGTTTTAGGAATGAGACATTTTGATGTTCAGTTAATTGGTGGTGTTGTACTACATCAAGGTAGAATTGCTGAAATGAAGACTGGTGAAGGTAAAACTTTAGTAGCAACTCTTCCAGTATATTTAAATGCTCTAACAGGAAAAGGAGTTCATGTTATTACAGTTAACGAATACTTAGCAAAGCGTGATAGTGAATGGATGGGAAAAGTTTATAAATTTTTAGGATTGACTGTTGGACTAGTTCAAAGTCAAATGCCTAAAAAAGAAAAACAAGAAGCATATAATGCGGATGTTACTTATGGAACAAATAACGAATTTGGTTTTGATTATCTTCGTGATAATATGGTTATTAATAAATTAGATATGGTTCAAAGAGGATTGAATTATGCTATCGTTGACGAGATTGATAGTATTTTAATTGATGAAGCAAGAACTCCATTAATTATTTCTGGTAGAGCTGCTAAATCTTCTGATCTTTATAAAAAGGCAGATAGTTTTGTTAGAAAACTAAGTTGTAAAGTAATTGTAGAAGATGATATTAAAAATGTAGAACAACAAGAAGATAATGAAAATTATGATTATATTGTTGACTTAAAAGCAAAAAGTTCTACTTTAACAGCAAAAGGAATTAGCAAAGCAGAGAAGGAATTTGGATTAGAAAATTATAATGATGTTGAAAATTCTGATTTAGTGCATAATGTTACGCAAGCTCTTCGAGCTCATGGAGTTATGAAGAAAGATATTGACTATATCGTAAAAGATGGAGAAGTTTTAATTGTTGACGAATTTACAGGACGTATTATGTATGGAAGAAGATATAATGATGGATTACATCAAGCGATTGAAGCAAAAGAAGGAGTCAAAATTGCTGATGAATCAAAAACTTTAGCAACAATCACTTTCCAAAACTACTTTAGAATGTATGATAAATTGTCTGGTATGACAGGTACTGCTATGACAGAAGAGGCAGAATTCCAAGAAATTTACAATTTGGATGTTGTAGCTGTTCCTACAAATAGACCATTGATTAGAATTGATAATGCAGATACAATTTATAGGACTGAAGATGCTAAATTTAGAGCTGTTGCTAACGAGGTAAAAGAATCTTATGAAAAAGGTCAACCAGTCTTAGTTGGTACAGTTTCTATTGAGAAATCTGAGAAATTGAGTAAGTACTTAAATAAAATTGGTGTTCCTCATCAAATCTTGAACGCTAAAAACCATGAAAGAGAAGCAGAAATTATTGCTCAAGCTGGTAAATATAAATCTGTTACAATTGCGACTAACATGGCAGGACGTGGTACTGATATTATGCTTGGTGGTAACAGTGAATATTTAGCAAAACAAGAAATGAGAAAAAATGGCTATGACGAAGAAATGATTGAACAAGCAACAGCTTTTAATGAAACTGATGATGAAGAAATTTTAGCAGCTCGTAAAACTTTCAAAGAATTACAAGAAAAACATGATAAAGAAATCAAATCTGAGAAAGAAAAAGTAATTTCTGTTGGTGGTTTAAAAATTATTGGTACAGAAAGACATGAGTCTAGAAGAATTGATAATCAGTTAAGAGGACGTTCTGGACGTCAAGGAGATCCCGGTGAATCTAGATTCTATCTTGGAATGGATGATGACCTTCTAAAATTGTTTGGCGGAGACGCAATGAGTGCTATGACAACTAAATTAAATGTAGATGAAGACACACCAATCCATAGTAAAATTTTAACTAGATTAATTGAGAGCTCTCAAAAGAAAGTAGAAGGTAGAAACTTTAGTGCTAGAAAACATGTTTTAAGTTATGATGATGTTATGAATGTGCAAAGAGAAATTATTTATACACAAAGAAGAGAAGTGTTAGATGAAGCTGATATGCATGAATATGTTGTTAGCATGATGCATGATACTTGTGCTATGGTTGTTGATACTTATGTTCCAGAATTAGAAGAAGGTAACACAGAGAGCTTTATGAATGAAGTAAAAGCAACATTTGGAATAACTTCATTAGATTCTATTAATGGAAAAATTAAGGCTGATAAAGTTTTAGAAGAGTTAACAGAAAAAGTAGATAAAGCATATATTGCAAAATGCCAAGAAATTGGAGATGATATCAAAAATTTAGAGAGATATGTTATTCTAAAAGTTGTTGATACAAAATGGATGGATCATATCGATGCCATGGATAGTTTGAAAAATGGTATTGGACTTCGTGCTTATGGTCAAAAAGACCCTGTTGTTCAATACAGAATTGAAGGTGGCAATATGTTCGACGAAATGATTGCGTCTATTAAAGTAGATGTATCAAAATTGCTATTACATATTGTTAAAAAAGAAGGACCTCTTTCACATCAAAGTAATGTAAGAGTCACTGGTGAAGGTTTCGAAAATAATTCTATAGCGGTTGGAGAACAAAATCCAAAAGCAAACAATGTGCAAACAGAAAAACCAAAGCCAATTGTAAATAGCGGTCCAAAACTAGGACGTAATGATCCTTGTTGGTGCGGCTCAGGCAAAAAATATAAAAATTGCCACGGCCGAGAAGAGAATTAATATTAACATAATTAGTAAAATGAAGGAGGAACTATGCTAGAGCTAGAAGAAAACTTACGAGTTTTAAAAGAATTACTGGAAAAATTGAATAGCTTAGAAGAAGCCCTAAATATTTCTTCTTTCAAAAAAGAATTAGAAGAAAAACGCAAACTTTCTGAAGAAGAAGGATTTTGGGAAGATCAAGAGAAATCTAGCAAAATATTTGCAGAAATTAAGCAATTAGAGAGAAAAATTCAGAGTTTTGAAACAATTCAAAAAAACTTAAACGATTTAATGCAGATGAATGAAATGCTAACTTTAGAATATGATGAAGAACTTGGAAAAGATTTAATTTCACAAACCTCTTCTTTAGAGAAGAAAATTGAAAACTTAGAACTAGAAACATTATTATCAGGAAAATATGATAGTAATAATGCTATTTTAACATTGCATCCAGGGGCAGGTGGAACAGAATCTCAGGATTGGGTACAGATGCTTTATCGAATGTATATGAAATGGGCTAGTTCTAATGGCTTTTCAGTTAAAGAACTTGATTACTTAGACGGTGACGAAGCTGGAATAAAGAGTGTAACTTTTGAGGTTTCTGGAGAGAATGCATATGGATATTTAAAGGGAGAAATGGGAGTACACCGTTTGGTTCGTATTTCTCCATTTGACAGTGGTGGAAGAAGACATACTTCTTTTGCTTCTGTTGAAGTATTGCCAGAAATTACAGATGATGTAGAAATTAATATTAATCCAGATGATTTGCGAGTTGATACTTATCGCGCTTCTCGGAGCAGGTGGGCAGCATATTAATAAAACAGATTCTGCGGTTCGTATTACACATATTCCAACCAATATTGTTGTTTCTTGCCAATCAGAGCGTTCTCAAACTATGAATAAAGAAACAGCAATGAGGATGTTAAAATCTAGATTATTAGATCTAAAAGAAAAAGAAAATAAAGAAAGAATTGAAGATTTAAAAGGAGTACAAAAAGACATTGCTTGGCGGAAGCCAAATTCGCTCTTATGTATTTTGTCCATATACTTTAGTAAAAGATCATAGAACTGGTTTTGAAACTGGAAATGTACAAGCAGTCATGGATGGCGAATTAAATGGATTTATGGAAAGTTATCTAAAATTACACGGAGGAAAAAATTGGGAAGACAAACGAGCATAGGAAAAGAAGCAAGACGTTCAATACATAGTGCAAAAGTAAAGAAAAGTAATCAAAGAAAAAAGAAGATATTGATATTGATTTTATGGATAGGGATTATTTGTTGTATAACAGGCTTAACTTTATTATATGGACCATATAGAGGTTTTAGAGAATGGCTAATTACAACAGCAAATAGTACGATGACACATCAGTATTTAGCAACATGGTTTTATGATGAAACGACAATTGGCGAAGTATTAGAAAGAAATAGAATTATAGAAGTAATTGGAACAACAGATACATCTCAAATTCAATTTACAGTAGACGATAATAAAGGTCCATTTGCAAATAAATATGAGGAAGCTGTTTTAAAAAGAGCAGATAATAATAATGATTATAAAATTATTCGAATTAAAGAAGAAAAATTTACAGGTTATTTAACAGTAATTTACGATCCTTCTAGAATTAGAACAGCAGTAACCTCCTATATTGGAACATCTGGAGAATATTTATCAGAGATGTCTAGAAAGAGTAATAGCTTAGTCGCTATTAATGCAGGTGGCTTTGCAGATGAAGGTGGAGATGGAAATGGTGCAAACCCTTCAGGAATTACGATTGTTTCTGGAAAACAAGTAACGAATAATCCGTACAATGAAGCTGGCGGACTAATAGGATTTAATGAGCAAAATGTATTAGTGTTAGATTCACATATGAATACAGACGGAATTCGTGATGGAGTTACCTTTGGACCATTCTTAATTGTTAATGGAAAAGCTTCTTCTATCTCTGGAAATGGAGGATGGGGAAGGGCACCAAGAACAGCTATCGGTCAAAGAGCAGATGGTAAAGTTCTATTCCTAGTTTTAGATGGAGATAGAAACTTAGGTAGAGGAGCAACTCTTGCAGAAGAAATTGAAATTTTACAAAATTATGGAGCAATTAATGCAGCAAATCTTGACGGAGGAACTTCTACTTGTATGACAGTTGGAGATGTATTAGTTAATGATCCAACATCATTATCTAGTGGTTCTCGTTCAAGACAAGTAGCAACAGCATTTATTTTAACAGAAGATTCATCTAATGATGGGGATTATAGTGTAGTAGCAAATAAATTAAATTAATCCCAGAGGTTTTAAATATATGAAGAAAATAAAAAATAGTGTTTTACTAATTTTTATAATATTAATAGCAATTGTTTTAGCGCTAGTTATTGCAGCATTTTTTATGTTTTATAATAATTTTGAAAATAGCGGAAGAATGGCAAGTGGAATTTTTGTAAAAGGAGTTAATATTTCTCGGAATGACAAAAGAAGAAGCCAAAGCTGCTGTTACAAAATATTTAGAAGACCATACATCAGATCATGTTACATTTGCTTTTAAAAATTATGAATTTGATGCAGAAGTAGAGCAGTTTGAGGCTAAATTTGATATTGACTCTGCCATTGAGACTGCTTATCAAATTGGTAGAAATAAATCTATTATTGGAAATGTAAAAGATTATATTTCTATGCTAATGAATACAATTGATATTACACCAACATTTGTTTATAATGATGATGCTATGGATGATTATATCGATTTTCTAGAAGTTTCACTTCCAGAGCAAGTTGAGCAACCTGGATATTATGTTGAAGACGATGAACTTGTTATTACAACTGGTTCTACTGGAGTTGGAATCCAGAAAGAGGATTTAAAAGAACTTTTAGTAGCTTCTTTGCAAGATGTTTCTTATAAAGAAGAAGTTTTTGTAATTCCAACTTATATTACATATCCAGATCCACTAGATGTAGCTCCAATCCATGCGGAGATTTATAAACCTATGGTAAATGCAAGTTATACTACAAACCCATATTCTTTTGTGGTAGAGGAAACTGGTGTTGACTTCTCAATGGATGAAGTATTATCTACTGTTAGAGGAGTCGGAACAAATGAAGAATATCGATTTGATTTAATCTATACAAAACCTGACGTAAAAGTTACTGATTTTGGAATGGATGCATTTCCAGATTTACTAGGAACTTATACAACACAATATGTAAATAATGCTAATAGAACAACAAACTTAAGATTAGCTGCTTCTAAAATGAACGGAACAGTTATTGTGCCAGGTGGAACATTTTCATTTAATGGTGTTGTTGGTCCAAGAACTGCTTCTCGTGGATATAAAGCAGCAGCAATTTATTCAGATGGAACAGTTGTAAATGATGTTGGTGGTGGTATATGCCAAGTAGTTACAACGCTTTACAATGCGGCTATTCAAGCGGATATGGACATAACTGAAAGGAGAAACCATTCTTTCATGCCAACTTATGTTGGACCAGGATATGATGCAACTGTTGTTTATGGAAGTCAGGATTTTAAATTTAAAAATACACGCGACTATCCAATTAAGATAGTTGCCAGTGTTGAAGGCGGATATTGTAAAGTATCTATCTATGGTTTAAGAACAAATAATGAATATGATATTTCAATTGAAACAGATATTATTAAAACAATGCCAAAAAAGACTACTGGAGGAGCAAAGGGATATGTTGTAGATTCCTTTAGAGTAGTTAGACAAAATGGACAAGTAATTTCTCGTGAGAAAATCGCAAGAGATACTTATTCTGCACACTGATAAGGAGTGAATCACTTGAGAATTCGTAGAAAAAAATGGGCTGAAAAAGAATTAGAAGAAGCAGAATTTTATATTGATCATCCAGAAATTGATTATAAAAATACTTGGAGAAATCGATTTCAAAATTCAGAACATCCTCTTCATATCGAAATAGGATGTGGTAAAGGTATTTTTATGGCAACACTTGCCAGTCAGAATCCTAACATCAATTATATTGCAATTGATATGATTGAAGCAATGCTGGGGGTGTCAAAAAGAAATATTGAACAAGCTTATCAAAATAAAGAAGTTAATAATTTGTATTTAATTCGAGCAAACGCGGAAAGAATTTTAGAGTGTTTTGGAGAAGAAGATAAAGTAAACCGAATTTATATTAATTTCTGTAATCCTTGGCCTAGAAAAAAACATAAAAAAAGAAGATTGACACATATTAGGCAACTTGAAAATTATAAGCAATTTT
The DNA here is from genome assembly GCA_017477355.1 of Clostridia bacterium. Classification (GTDB taxonomy): domain Bacteria; phylum Bacillota; class Clostridia; order TANB77; family CAG-508; genus Scatovivens. Next base: position 32,875 of record JAFUWA010000010.1, on the reverse strand, counting down.
TGGAGAAGGGTGCTGAAATTTATTTTAAAACAGATAATGATGAGCTGTTTGAAGAAAGCTTAGAGTATTTTAAAGAAGCTGGTTTTCAAGAAATAAAGAAAAGTTATGATTTACATAGTGAACCAATTTTTGAACATAATATCGAGACAGAACATGAAAAAATGTTCACGCAAGCAGGAATTAAAATTAAAGCAGGAATTTTTAAAATTTAAGATTGATTTAAGATTATAAATATATTATCCAAATATATATTAAATTTGAAATTAGAAACATAAAGTTTAAATAATAACGAGGAGGAAAGAGCATTGATAGAAGTTAAGAATGTTAGCAAAAAATATGGTGACTTTTATGCTGTTAGAAACGTTAATTTTAACGTAAAAGATGGAGAAATTGTTGGCTTTTTAGGACGTAATGGTGCAGGAAAAACAACAACAATGAATATGATTACTGGTTTTATTGAACCTAGTCGTGGAGAAATTATTGTAAATGGAGTAGATGTTGATTCTAAGCCTAAAAAAGTTAAGAAAATGATTGGATATATGCCAGAAGGAACGCCACTTTATTCTGATTTAACAGTAAAAGAGTTTATTGCTTATATGGCTGATTTAAAATGTATTAAACATAAAGATAAAAAAGAAGCTGTAGAAAAAGCAATTATGCAAACAGGTCTAGATAAAGTAAGAAACAGATTAACAAGAAATTTATCTAGAGGTTTTAAGCAAAGAGTCAGTCTAGCGGGGGCTTTAGTTGGAGATCCAGAAATTTTGATTTTAGATGAGCCTACTGTTGGTTTAGATCCAAAGCAAGTAAAAGAAATTAGAGAGCTAATTAAATCTTTTAGAAAAGAACATACTGTTATTTTAAGCTCACATATTTTAACAGAAGTAAGCCAAATTTGTGAAAAAGTAATTATTATCGATAAAGGTGAAATCATTGCTGTTGATACTCCAGAAAATCTAGAAAAGAGTGTTGAGACGAAACAAATTTATATTGTTAATGTTGAAGATGCAGAAAATAAATTCGAAGAAGTATTTAAAGATGACACTCAAATTAAAGAATTCAAGAAGATTGAAACAAATGAAGATAATACATTGGTATATCAAATTGAATTAAAAGAAAATTTGCCAGATGATAAAGATTTCAGAAAGAATTTTGCTATCAAATGTGCAGAAAATAATATCTTGAATCTTGGAATTAAGAAAGAAGAAGCAAGCCTAGAGGATGCTTTTATTCAATTAATTGAATCAAGACAAGAGCTTTCTAATGAAGAAATTAATAAAATTCAATATGAAAAAGAGTTAGAAGAGCTTCGTGAAGAAAGACAAGAAAAGAAAGAACAAAAAGAAGCAATTAAAGAGCAAAGAAAGCTTGCAAAAGAAGAAAAAGAAATGAAAGAAGAAAGTGAAAAAGAAAATAAAGATGACAGTGAAGGAGGAGAAGAATAATGTTAGCGGTAATTAAAAAAGAATTAAAGAGTTATTTATTATCTCCAATAGGATATATCTTTATTGGATTATTCTTGATAATGTTTAGTATTTTATTTTATAATTCTATATTTGCAGCAGGGGTAGCTTATTTTGAATATGCGTTTTATGATGCGTCAACAATTATGACATTTTTAATACCAGTATTAACGATGAGAATGTTTTCTGAGGAAAGAAAAAATGGAACTGAACAACTCTTATTGACTTCACCAAGAAGTTTGGTTTCCATTGTTTTGGGAAAGTTTTTGGCAGCAATGATTATTGTACTAATAACTGTTTTAGGAACATTGATGCATTTCTTTGTATTAAAACATTTTGGTTCACCAGATATTAGAGTTGCTTTATGTACAATGTTTGGATTTTTCTTATTATGTGGTGCGTATGTTTCATTTGGAATGTTTGCTTCAAGTATTACAGAAAACCAAATTGTTGCTTCTGTTTTAACAATAGGTGTATTTATTTTGATGTGGTTTTTACCAGGAGTTTCTCAGGAATTTTACAAGTTTTCATTAATGTATATGTTTGATCATTTCCCACAAGGGGTTATTGCATTAAATGAAGTGGTAAGATTTGTTTCATTTTCAATCTTATTTATTTTATTGACAATTATTGTTTTACAAAGAAGGAAATCTGTAAAATAAAAATTATATAACATTTAAATTGAAAGGAATCAAAAAATGAGTAAAAAAGAAAAAAACGATAACACAGAAATAGAAAATGAAGAAACTTCTTTAGAGCAAGTTGAGCCAGAGTTAGAAGAAACAGAAGGATACAAAAAAGCAAGTTTTGGTGAAAAATTATCATTAAAATTCAGAAAAAGATTAATTACTAATAAACTTCACACAATCATTTTAACATTATTTTTAATTGTTGTAGTTTGGGGAATTAATACTTGGGCAGACTCTAAAAATTTAGCTCAAATAGATGTAACACAAAATCATCTATATTCTTTAACGCAGACATCAAAAGATCAATTAAAGAATCTAGATAAAGATGTATTAATCTATATTTATGGATATACCAAGGAAAACAATATTGTTCAATTTATTCAACAATATAATGCGTTCAATTCAAAAATTAAATATGAAATTATTACAGAAAGTACTAATTATGAAACTGTTACAAAATACGGATTAGGAAACTATTCTGCATTAGTTATTGTATGCGGAGAAAAAGATAGAACAATTTATCCTGACTATGAATTTTCAGATTATGATTTTGAAACTGGTGATACAATCGATATTACAGAAGAGACAATTACAAATGCAATTCTAAAAGTTACAACAGATGATCCAATTAAAGTATATTTTGCAACAGGAAATGGAGAATATTCTTCAAATGAGCTATATGACCTTTGTGGATTTTTAGAAGCAGAAGTTTATGAAACAGAGGATTTGAATTTATTAACAATTACTGAAATTCCAGAAGATTGTGATATTTTAGCAATTATGAGTCCAGAAGATGATCTATCAGAGAGCCAAGCTGAGTTAATTAAAACCTATGTAAATAATGGTGGTAACTTATTAGTTTGTGCAATTATTCCAAACGATAAAGATTACACAAATTTGCAAAATGTTTTAGATTTATATGGTGCTAAAATTGAAAAAGGTGTTTTATATGAGGGAAATAGTAATTATTACTTAGCATATCAAAATAGTTCACCACTTCCTTATGTATTAATTCCAGGATATTCTAATTCTAATCCAATTACTTCTGGTTTTCAGAATACAACTAGTAAACAAATGGTAATTATGCCATGGTCTCAAATAATTACAACAAATGAAGTAAATGAAGAAAATGTAACAGTTACAAATTCTGAAATATTGATGACATCTCCAGATTGTTACTTTATTACTGATTATACAAAAGGTATTACAAGTGCTACGTTAAAAGATTTAGAACAAGATACTTATACAGTAGGTAATGAGTACACAAGAACAGTTGGTAGTGGAGAAGAAGAGAAAGAATCAAAATTAGTTTTATATGCAAACTCAACATTTTTTGTAGATAATTATCAAGATGGAAATGTTCAAATAGCAACAATGAGTAATCCTGGAAATATTAATTTAGCATTAAATACTTTTGCTGAGCTTGCAGATGAGGAAGATTTAATTACAGTTAGAAAAGCAGCAAATGTAACTGAATTTAAGACAACAGAATCTCAAGATAGAGTTGTAAAATTAATTATTTTTGGAATACCAATATTCATTATTCTTATCGGAATTGTAGTTTGGAATTATCGTAGAAAGAAGAGATAGATTTAGGGGGATTTTATATGTTATCAGGAATAGAAGTATTATGTCATAGTAGTATTAAAATTAATAAACATCTCATTATGTATATAGACCCATATAAAATAGAAAACGAGACTCATGATGCAGATATTATTTTCTGTACACATACACATTACGATCATTTTTCAGAAGAGGATATTTTAAAATTAAAAAATGATCGAACAATTATTATTGGAACAGAAGACTGTTATGTTAATGCAATGAAATTAGGATTTGCCGAGGATAGAATCAGAATTGTGGAACCAAATAAACACTATGAAGTTCTTCGGAATAAAATTTGAAACAGTTCCAGCTTACAATATTGAAAAACAATATCATCCAATTGAAAATGGATGGGTGGGCTATATATTAGAGATTAATGACATCCATTACTATATTGCAGGAGATACAGATTTGACTCCAGACGCCAAAAGAGTTACTTGTGATGTTGCTTTTGTTCCAATTGGCGGTAGATTTACGATGAATGCTAAAGAAGCAGCTTCTTTAGTAAATACAATTGAACCGCAAATTGCAATTCCAATTCATTATGGAGATATTGTTGGTACTCACGAAGATGCAGAACTCTTTAAGAAATTGGTTAAAGAGGGAATTAAAGTAGAAATGTATTTTTAAAAAATTAAAACGCGAAACAAAATAAGGCAGATAATTGTCTTATAGATGTACGCGTTTTTTTTATGTCTCTTTCTAGTAGAATTAATCTATTGATTTGAAATTGTTAAGATTTGGGGTTGAAATTAAAAATGCAGTATGATAGACTTGAAAAGAACAAAGGAGGACAGAAAATGGCAAGATTCAAAAAAATATTTATTTTATTTTGGATAGTTTTTTTCTTTTTAACATTAAATGTTTTAGGAACAAATGAAGAATTAATCACATTTCAAGGTATTTCAACAACAATGCCAGAAGTGGTAAGTGAAGAAGATTATCAAGAAGAAATACTATTGGAAGAAGATGATGATAGTTTCTTTATTCAAAGAGGAAGTACAAAAATAGATCCTACAGTAGGTGCCAAACCAGATGAATCAATTAGTCAGTTGATTGCGAGATTTGCTACAGATACAACTGTTGTAGGAATTGACGTATCTTCACATCAAGCAGAAATTGATTGGAAAGCTGTTGCAGATAGTGGTGTAAAGTTTGCAATGCTTCGTTGTGGTTTCAGAGGATATGGAGATACAGGAACATTAGTAAAAGATACATATTTTGATAGAAATATCGAGAATGCTTTAGCAAATGGAATTTATGTTGGAGTATATTTTTATTCAACTGCATTAAATGAAGAAGAAGCTCTTCAAGAAGCAGTTTTAACTTATGAATGTATTCAAAATTATAAATTGAAATATCCAGTTTGTTATGATTTTGAAGAATTTGGTATACATAGAACAGCAAATTTATCCAATGAACAAATGCATAAAAACGCAAAATTGTTTTTGGATTATATAAAAGAAAAAGGATATACGGTTTCCTTATATGGAAGTGCATTTCCTTTAAGAGACACATGGAAAATGGGGCAAATGAAAGATTACGATACGTGGGTTGCTCATTATTATGTGGATAAAACAAGTTATGAAGGTTCCTATCAATTATGGCAATATACAGATAATGCAACAGTTCCAGGAATTTCTACAAGAGTTGATGTAGATGTGGATTATGCCTACTGGGCTGGAATGAAAGCTGCAAACAGTTTAAATCCTTATATAAAAAATACTGGATGGAACAAAATTGATAGCCACTGGTGTTATTTAACAAATGATGGAATTTTAGCAATTGGATGGAAATATATTAATGGAAAATGGTATTATTTTAATCCAAATGATGGAATTATGCTAGAAGAAGGCGTTTCTAAAATCTTTGATGATTATTATTTTTTCAATAGTTCTGGAGCTATGATTGGCGGAACAAGATGGTATAAAGATTCAGATGGAAAATGGTATTACATCTCAGAGACTGGTGCAGCTCAAAAAGGTTGGCTAAAATATAAAAACGTATGGTACTATTTAGATCCGGAAACTGCTCAAATGGTTACTAATTCTATGATATATAGTGATGGATTAGTTTATTGGTTTGATAATAATGGTGTTTGGACAAATCTAGAAGATGGTTGGCATTTAATAGAAGATGGTAATCAAAGAAATTGGTACTATTTTAAAAAAGGATGTGGTTTAAATAATTGGCAGTTAATTGATAATATCTGGTATTATTTTGACAAAGGAATTATGGTTAAAGGCTGGAGAAAAATTAATAATGTTTGGTATTTCTTTAACTGGTCTGGAGAAATGTGCTCTAATACAGTTTTAACAATTGATGGAAAAACATACGGATTTGATGAGAACGGTGCGATGATTTCTAATTTATGGGTTAAAACTAATGACAATAACTGGTATTATTTTGGTGAAAGTGGCGCACAAGAAAAGAAGACAGGTTGGCAATATATTGATGGAGTTTGGTATTACATTGAAGAAGATGGAACAACTGCGATACATTGGAAGAAAATCAAAGGAATTTGGTATTATTTTGATTTAGAAGGTAAAATGCTTTCTAAGACATTTATTGTAATTAATGGACAACCATATTATTTTGAGAGTTCAGGTGCCATAAGAGAAAATAGTTGGTTATATTATGAAAGTAATTGGTACTATTTTAAGAAGGAAGGTGCCGCAGCAAGAGGCGGATGGATGTATATCAACAAAAAATGGTATTATTTTGATGACGAATGTAAAATGTTTCATGGAGAAGAACTAGAATTAGGAAATAAAATTTATACATTTGATTCTAGTGGTGCATGGATAGGAGAAAGATATAAAGAAATGAATCTTGGAGATTTAGTAAATTAAATAAGACTTGGTAAGGGTAGGTGTCAAAAGCCTATCCTTATATTTTTGGAAAATATATTCTTTTTATATTGACAAAGTAACATTGTAGTTTTATAATTAACTTGTTCATAAAAATAAGAAAGGAAAATAAAATGAACAAACAAGAACAAGAAATTTTAAAAATATTGTATGAGCAAAACGGGAAAACTCAAAGAGAACTGGCAAAATCAAGTAATTGTTCTCTTGGACTAGTAAATAATGTCTTAAAAAAATTAAAAGAAGATGGTTATATTGATGACCAGATGAAAACAACTTCAAAAACAAAAAAACTTTTTCAAGACAATAGTCCTAAAAGTGCGGTTATACTAGCTGCAGGTTTTGGAATGAGAATGGTTCCTATCAATCTAGAGATTCCAAAAGGGCTTTTAAAAGTAAAAGGGGAAACGTTAGTCGAAAGAATTATTCACCAATTACATGATGTTAATATTCGAGAAATCTATGTAGTAGTAGGATTTATGAAGGAAAGCTATGAATACTTAATTGATAAATACAATGTGAAGTTGATTTTTAGCCCAGATTATTCTACTAAAAACAATCTACACTCTTTAAAATATGCTTTACCACATTTATCTAATACTTATATTATTCCTTGCGATATCTGGTGTAGAAAGAATCCTTTTAATAAAAATGAATTAGATTCATGGTATATGGTAAGCAACTCTCTTTCAGAAGATGGTTTAGTTAGAGTAAATAAAAAATCCGAGATTTTGTTAAGCACAACAGATGAAAAAGCAAATAAAATGATTGGAATTACCTATCTTGTAAAGAGCGATTCTCAAAAATTAAAAGTGAGATTAAAAGAGCTATCTGAAAATAAGAAATATAATCAAGCTTTTTGGGAAGATGCTTTATTCGAGAATGGAAAGATGACAATTCTTGCAAATATTGATAGGGAAGAAATAGCATATGAAATTAATACTTATGAGGAATTAAGAGATTTAGATACTAATTCTCAGAATTTAGAAAATAAGGCAATTAAAATTATAGAAGAGGCTTTGGATGTGAAAAGTTCTGAAATTGTAGATATCGCAGTCTTAAAAAAGGGAATGACAAATCGTTCTTTCATTTTTACATGCAAAGGTCAAAAATATATCATGAGAATTCCTGGAGAAGGTAGTGATAAATTAGTTAATAGAAAACAAGAAGCTGCAGCATATAATGTTGTAAGAAATCAAGGAATTTGTGACGATATTATTTATATTAATCCTGAAAATGGATATAAAATTACTAAATATGTAGATAATGCAAGAGTTTGCGATCCTTATAATGAAAAAGAAGTAAGAGCTTGTATTCAAAAATTAAAAGAGTTTCATAAACGAAAATTTATGGTAAAACATGAATTTAATATTTGGAAAGAAATTGATTTTTATGAAAAACTATGGGAAGGAAAGAAATCTGTATATCAGGATTATGAACAAACAAAGGCAAATGTTTTTTCTTTAAGAAAATTTATAGATGAAAATAGAAAAGACTATATTTTAACACATATTGATGCAAATCCAGATAATTTCTTAATTTCTAAAGAGGATATTCGCTTAATTGATTGGGAATATGCAGGTCTTCAAGATCCAGATGTAGACATTGCTATGTTTATCATTTATGCGATGTATGACAGAAAATGGGCAGATAAATTGATTGATATTTACTATGAAAATCAATGTGACCAAATAACAAGAATTAAGATTTATTGTTATATGGCAATGTGTGGCCTTTTATGGAGCAACTGGTGCGAATATAAAAGCAATTTAGGAGTAGAGTATGGAGAATATTCTATTGCACAATATAGATATGCAAAAGATTATTATAAAATCGTTCAAGAAGAACTTCAAAAATTGGAGGAAAAATAAATGAACAAAGTAGATAAAGCAATTATTATGGCTGCTGGGCAAGGAACTAGATTAAGACCAATTACACTTACAACGCCAAAACCATTGGTAAAAGTAAATGGCAAAGCAATGATTGAAACAGCGATTGAAGCTTTAAAAGAAAATGGTATTCATGAAATTTATATTGTAGTTGGTTATTTAAAAGAGCAATTTCAGTATCTAAAAGAAAAATATGATGGAATTACAATTTTGGAAAACAACTTATATGATAAATATAATAATATTTATTCTCTTTATGTTGCAAGAGATTATATTGAAAATGCCATTATTTTAGATGGAGATCAAATAATTTTCCATAAAGAAATATTAGCTCCAGAATTTGAAAAATCTGGATACAACTGTGTGTGGGTAGAAGAGCCAACCAAAGAATGGCTTTTACAAGTGGAAAATGGTTCTGTTACGAGTTGTAGTAGAACAGGAGGTAACAAGGGTTGGCAATTATACAGTGTTTCTAGATGGACAAAAGAAGATGGAAAAAGATTAAAAAAACATCTTGAAATAGAATTTGATGAAAAGAAAAATACAGATATTTTTTGGGATGATGTAGCATTATTTTGTTATCCTAAAGAATATGATTTAGGAATTTTTGAAATGAAAAAAGATGACATTATTGAAATTGATACAGTTAATGAATTAATAGCATTAGACGCATCTTATCAAAATTTAGGAAAGGATTTAGATAGATAAAACAATGGAAGAAGAAAAATTAAGTAAGCAAATTGATTGGATTGCAACAGTAGTTCCATTTATCTTTGTAGGAATTTTGTTTGCAATATTTATGACATTTCCAAGTCAATCTAAAATGATACTAGACAATATTCGTGGATTTATTGGAGATGATATGGGATTGTATTACGCAATCCTAGGAACTGGAATATTCGCAGTTACGATTTATATGGCATTTTCAAAATATGGTAAAATAAAATTAGGTGGACCATCAGATAAGCCAGAATATTCTTCATTTAAATGGGGAACAATGATTTTCACTTCAACAATGGCAGCAGATATTTTATTTTATTCTTTATGTGAATGGGCTTTGTATGCAAATGAGCCTTACATCGAACAATTAGGTGGTATTCAAAAATGGGCATCAACATTCCCATTATTCCATTGGGGACCAATTGCATGGAGTTTTTATATTGCTCTTGCTGTTGCATTTGGATTTATGTTGCATATTAGGAAAAGAGATCAGCAAAAATTTTCTGAGGCATGTAGACCTCTTCTAGGCAAAAAAGTAGATGGACCACTTGGAAAAGTAATAGATTTAATTGCTATTTTTGCTTTAATTGCTGGTACAGCAACAACATTTTCTTTAGCAACACCATTATTATCCCATGCTATTAGTTATGTATTTGGCGTTCCTGCAGGAACAGCTTTAACAATCGGAATTCTTTTGGTAATTGTAACTGTTTATACTTTAGTTGTTGTTTTAGGAATGAAAGGAATTTCGAAACTTGCTAATTGGTGCACATATTTGTTCTTTGCTTTATTATTGTATTTCTTAGTATTTGGAAAAGAAGCGTCTTATATTTTAGAAACTGGATTTTCAGCATTAGGAAATATGGTGCAAAATTTTGTTGGTATGGCAACTTGGATGGATCCGTTAAGAGAAACAAGTTTTCCTCAAAACTGGACAATTTATTATTGGTCATATTGGATGGTTTGGTGTGTTGCAACTCCATTCTTTATTGGAAGTATTAGCAAAGGAAGAAGCGTTAAAAATGTTGTTATCGGCGGTTATGGATGGGGATTAGCTGGAACATTTGTATCATTTATTATATTAGGAAATTATGGATTAGCTCAACAATTAAAACATGGATTAGATATTAGTGGAGCGATTGCAGGAGGAGCTAATTACTATGATGTTATTATTCAAATATTTGAAACATTACCACTCGCAAAATTTGGCTTAATTTTACTAGTAATTACGATGATTTCATTCTATTCTACTACATTTGATGCTTTAACAATGGTTATTTCATCATATTCTTATAAGAGATTAGCAGTAGATAAAGAGCCTGCCAAAAGAGTAAGAGTATTCTGGGCAATTATGTTTATTGTATTGCCAATTGGATTATTATTTGCAGAAAATTCCATGAATCAATTACAATCAGTATCATTAATTGCAGCTTTACCAATTGGACTAATTATTCTATTAATCGTTGCTAGTTTCTTTAAGGATGCAAGGTTGTTTTTGAAGGAAAAGGAAGAGCTGGAAAACCCTAAATTACTAAGCGAAAAAAATGCAAAAAATGGCAACTAATGCTTGAAATATATGTCGACTAATGATATACTATGTATGAATTTTGTAAATTGATACATAGTATTTTTTTATGGAAAAATTTGAAAGGATTATACTTTGAAAAATATAAAAATTATTATTGCAGCTCATAAAAAATATCAGGTACCAGAAGAAGATGTTTATTTTCCTCTTCATGTGGGAGGGGAAGGAAAAGAAGATATTGGCTTTCCAAAAGACAATACTGGAGAAAATATTTCTATCAAAAATCCTTATTTTTGTGAGTTAACTGGTCTTTATTGGGCATGGAAAAATTTAGATTGTGATTATATTGGATTAGTTCATTATAGAAGATATTTTACTATGCAATCTGTTGTATTTAAAAATGAGCAAGAGAAATTCCAAAGAGTATTAAATCGAAAAGAAATAGAAGCTATTTTAGAAAAAACAGATATAATTCTTCCAAAACCTAGAAATTACTATATTGAAAATATTTATGATCATTATAAACATACCATGTATATTGAACCACTAGATGCTACAGGACAAATTATTCAAGAAAAATACCCAGAATATTATCCAGAATTTGAAAATTTAAAGAAGACAACTAAAATGCATGCCTTTAATATGTTTATTATGAAAAAAGAAATTTTAAATGAATATTGTGAATGGTTATTTAGTATTTTATTTGAGTTAGAAAATAGAGTAGATTTTTCACAATATGATAGTTTTCATAGTCGTTTCTTTGGACGTATTTCCGAAAGATTATTAGATGTTTGGATAAGAACGAGAAAATATTCTTATCAAGAAGTAAAAGTAATAGATATGCAAAAAGTAAATTGGTTCAAGAAGGGTAGTTCTTTCTTGCTTGCCAAATTTACTGGTAAAAGATATAAGAGGAGTTTTTAATCAATTTGATGAAAAAAGTAATTGCAGTTGTTGTTACCTACAATAGAAAAGAATTGCTAAAAGAATGTATTGAAGCATTGATTCATCAAGAATATCAAAATTGTGATATTTTAATTGTAGATAACGCAAGTACAGATGGAACAGAAGATTATATTCGAGAATTTATAGAGAATCATAAAATCATTTACCGAAATACAGGCGCCAATTTAGGTGGAGCAGGTGGTTTCAATTATGGAATGAGAGAGGCTTGTAAACTTGGTTGTGATTTTGTATGGGTAATGGATGATGACTGTATTGTTCACAAAGATTCTTTGACAAAACTATTAGAAACAGACCAAAAACTAAATGGAAATTATGGATTTTTATCTAGTAAAGCTCTTTGGAAAGATGGAAATCTTTGTAGGATGAATATTCCTAAAAAAACATTTGGTACTTGGCTTAAAACTTTTGATACAATGCAAGAAGTAGCAATGGCTTCATTTGTTTCTTTGTTTTTGAAAAGAGAGACTATTTTAGAAGTGGGATTACCAATCAAAGAATTCTTTATTTGGACAGATGATTGGGAATTTACAAGAAGAATTTCTAGAAGATATAAATGCTATTATGTCGTAGATAGTATTGTTACCCATAAATGTAATAGCAATGTAGGAGCAAGTATTGCTGAAGTAGATCAGAGAATGGAAAGATTCCGTTATTTATATAGAAATGACGTTGTTTTATATAGAAGAGAAGGATTAAGAGGCTGGTTTTGGCTTCATTTAAGACTTTTTAAACATACTTTTAAGATTCTGAAATCAGACAAAAAAGATAAAAAGGAAAGGTTAAAATTAATTCGAGAATCTGTAAAAGAAGGAAAGAAGTTTTTCCCAAAAATTGAAATGGTTGATGATAAAGTAAGAGTGCTTGAATTTTTGTGCGAATGTTTGAATAATGGTGGGGAAGAAATGTTTGTAATGAACGTTTCTAGAAATATTGATAAAACAAAATTTCAAGTAGATTTATTTACGCCATATACAGTAAAAAATCCTGGATATGAAAAAGAGTTAAAAGAACTTGGATGTGGTGTATATGAATCTCATACAGAACATGGATATATGAATAAGTTTCCGGCATTATATTATAATACAAAGAAGTTTTTGAAAGAGAGCCATTATGATGTTGCTCATATTCATTCTGGAAGTATTACTTCATTAACAATTGCTTCTTATTTATGTAGAAAATATGGAATTTCTAAAGTAATTGTTCATTCACATAGTGCTGGTGTAGAAAGTACAAAACATAAAATTGTGAAAAATGTATTAGGTCTAGGACTAAATAGATTTCCAACTTTTTTTGTAGCTTGTTCTAAAGAAGCAGGTATGTGGAAGTTTTCTGAAAAAGTTGTAAATTCCAATCATTTTGCTATTATTAATAACAGTATTGATTATTCTAAATTTCTTTATAACATAACAGAAAGAGAAAGAGTAAGAAAAGAATTTGGTATTTCTCAAGAAGAATTTGTTATTGGACATGTAGGAAGATTTTCAAAAGAAAAAAATCATGACTTTATTATTAGAATAGCAAAAAAATTAATAGAGAAAGATAGTAAAATCAAAGTTATACTTCTTGGTGTTGGAGAATTAGAAAATGACATAAAAGATATGGTATTAAAAGAAGGATTAAAAGATCATATTTTGTTCTTAGGAAGAAGAGATGATATCTATCATATGTATCAGGCATTCGACTTGTTTATTTTACCTTCTAGCTATGAGGGACTACCAACTGCAGGAATTGAAGCTCAAACTTCAGGTCTAAAATGTATTTTCTCAAACAATATTACGAAGGAAGTCGATATCACAGGAAATTGTGAGTTTTTAGAGTTAAACGAAGAAATTTGGGTTTCTAAAATTCAAGAATTAAGAAATAAAAAAGAAGAAAGAAAAAATTTAGAGAATAAAATTTTAGAGGCAGGATATGACATAAATTCTACCATTCAAAAATTGGAAAGAATTTATGTAGAAGGAGAAAGATGATAACTTATTTAATTGTTTTTTTCATATCAGTACTTTTCACATATCAAGCTCAAAAATATTTTGATCATTCTCAAAAAAGAAAAGGATTAGCATTATCAATACTGGCAGTCTTACTTCCATCTATTTTAGCTGGATTAAGAAATACAAGTGTTGGAACAGATGTAGAATTTTATGCTTTTCCGGCTTTTAATGAAGCTTTAAAATCAAATTATTTTGAGTTTATTAGAAGTACCTCTTCTTATTTAGAGATTGGATATAGTACATTCATTTTTGTAATTGCAAAATTAACAGATAGTTTTCAAATGGTATTGTTTGCTACACATTTGATTATTATGATATTTGTTTATCGATTTATATATGAAAATAGAAAAGAAGTACCAATGTATATGGCATTGTTAGTATTTTTCTTATTCTTCTATAATCTTACATTAAATATCATGAGACAAGGAATTGCAATTGCAATTATTCTATATAGTCTTGTATTATTTGAGAATAGAAAGTATCTAAAAGCTGCAATATTATTTCTGATTGCCTTTTTATTTCACAAATCGATACTTTTTGCTATTCCAATGTTTTTATTGATTGTGATAATCCGAAAAATATCAGGTTACCAAAGATTAACATTTTTTATCAATGTTTTTCTAATTGCTTTAGCTGTTTCAAGTAATGCAATTATCCTGTTTTTAACAAAAAATGGTATTATTCCTTCAAGATATTACTATTATTTTTCTGGTTATCAATCAGAAGTAGTAGATTATAAAGTTTTTGAAACAACGTTTAAATTGTTATGGATTGTTATGTATATGCTATATCAAAGAATAAATCATAGTCAAAAATTAAATATTTACTTTGAATTTTTGTTAGTAGATTTTATTCTATTCCCAATTAGCTATACTATTACAAATGCTTATAGATTATCCCTTGCTTATGCAGCAGCTGGAATGTTAACAGTTGTGCCAAGTTTAGTAAAGCTTTTTAAAAAGAATCAATTAGGAATCGTAGGGGGAAGAATGTTTATCATAGCAGTCCTTACTTTTTACTGGTACTGGATGTATATTCATCACGGATATGGAGAAACGTATCCATACGAATTATTTATTTAAAGGGGACAAAAATGGAGTCTAACAAAATTTTAGCAATTGTTGTAACATATAACAGAAAAGAATTATTAAAAGAAAATTTAGATGCATTAATCCATCAAACTAAAAATGATTTTGACATTTTAGTAATAGATAATGCCTCTTCTGACGGTACAGATATTTTAGTAAAAGAATATAAAGAAAAATATAACAATATATATTTTCATGGTTTAGCGCAAAATGTAGGAGGAGCAGGTGGATTTTATAAAGGAATGCAAATAGCATATGAAAAAAACTATGACTATGCTTGGATTATGGATGATGATACTATTCCAAATGCGACTGCTTTAGAAGAACTTTGGAACGTAAAAAATAATCTCAATAATGAATTTTCCTTTTTAAATAGCCTAGTTCTATGGACAGATGGTACATTAGCGCACATGAATGTTCCAGCAGTCAAAGAATTTTTTGTATATGATTATCAAAACATAGAGAAAGGATTAATTCCAATCGAGAGTTGTTCTTTTGTTTCTTGTTTTGTCAATTTAAATAAAGTAAAAAGCTATGGATTGCCAATTAGTGAATTCTTTATTTATTTTGATGATATGGAATATACAAAAAGGATATCAGATGCAGGAAATTCTTATTTAGTGCTTAGCAGTAAAGTAGTTCATAAAATGAAAACAAACACAGGAACGACAGCAGAAAGAATTTGTGAAAAAGAAAAAGTAAAAAGATTATTTTATGATTACAGAAATGGTTTTTATTTAGCAAAGAAAAAAGGATTTAAAAAGACAGTTCGTTATATTGGAAAATACTTTTATCATGTATTCAAAATTTTATTCACAAAGAACCAATTTAAATTTGAAAAAATTAAATATATGACAAAAGGATTTGTACATGGTATATTCTTTAATCCAAAAATCGAATACATAAAATAAAAGGATAATAAAAATGAATAACTTTAATTTAGAAGAAGAGGAAAGAGAAGGATATCTTGTTTCTGCAAAAGTAAAAAAACTTTGGAAAGTAGAATTAGACATGCTTGAAAAAGTGCTAGATATCTGTGACAAGAACAATATAAAGTATTTTGCATCGTATGGTACATTACTTGGCACTGTGAGACATCATGGGTTTATACCTTGGGATGATGATATTGATTTAGAAATGCCTCGTAATGATTATGAAAGATTCAAACAAATTGCAAGAAAAGAATTACAAGATCCATATTTTGTCCAATGTTATGAAACAGAAAAGAATTATGATAGGTCACATATTCAAATTAGGAATTCTAATACAACTGCAATATTAAAAACTGACAAAAATAATTCTTTCAATAAAGGTATTTTTATGGATATTTTTCCAATTGATAATGTTCCAGATGGAGTGAAAGGAAAAATATTTAAATTAAGAGTAAATACTTTTAAGCGTTTGATTAATACTTATCCCGTTTTTGGAGATGAGAAGAAATTAAAATTAGTCATCAAAAAAATAATGAAAAAGACATTTTTTAAAATTTTTGATTTAAATAAAATTTTAGCAAAGTATGAAAAATTATTATCAAAATATAAAGATGAAAAAACAAAATATATGGGACTAATTTATGATGGATTTAAATATCCTGTATTTGAACGCGAATATTATGATGAGTATGAAAATTTATCATTTGAATATTTAAGTTTGCGTTGTCCCAAAAAGTATGATAGTATGTTAAGACAAGAATATGGAGAAGATTATATGGTTCCGCAAAAAAAAGCATCTACTCATCAAGAATTCTTCTTCGATACAGAGAAATCATATTTAGAATATACCAAATAATTAGGAGAGCAATGAAAACAACAAGTATCAAGAAAAATATTTTACTAAGTACATTATATCAAGTTCTAACTTTGTTAATTCCATTTATTACAGCACCTTATGTTTCTAGAGTCCTAGGTGCAGATGGAATTGGTATTTATAGTTATACAAATTCTATTCAATTATATTTTTCCATGTTTGCAGCATTAGGAACATATAGTTATCGGAATTCGTGAAATTGCAAGAGTAAGAAAAAGTAGAACAAGAAGAAGTAAACTATTCTGGGAAATAGAATTACTAACAGTGTTTACATCACTTGCATGTTTAGCTGTTTGGGGAATTTTAATTGCATTTAGTAATCGATATAGAATCTTTTATTTAATATTAACTTTAAATATCGTTAATACCATGATGGATATTTCATGGTTTTATGCTGGATTAGAGCAATTTAAATATACCATTTTCCAAAATTCAATCTTCAAGATATTAGGAGCAGTATTATTATTTGTATTTATTAAAAATCCAAGCGATTTAAAACTATATGTTTTTATTATGTCATTAACTTCTTTATTAGGTACAATGACAATGTGGTTGTATTTGCCAAAATTTTTAAAGAAAGTTCCTTTCAAAAATTTAAGGATATTTTCTCATTTAAAAGAAACATTTATTTATTTTATACCTACAATAGCAACTTCTATTTATACAGTATTAGATAAAACATTAATTGGACTAATCACACATAGTACCAACGAAAATGGATATTATGAGCAAGCAACAAAAATTATGAATATGATAAAAGCTCTAACATTTGCATCTTTAAATACAGTGTTAGGACCAAGAATTTCTTATTTGTTTGCTGAAGAAAAGTATGATGAAATTCGTACAAGAATTAATCAATCTATTAATTATATCTTTTTCTTAGGATTTGGAATGATGTTCGGATTAATTGGAATAGCAGATTTATTTGTACCATTATTCTTTGGAAAAGGCTATGATAAAGTTATTCCACTATTAAAAATTATGAGTCCATTAATTTTAATTATTGGAATTAGTAACTGCTTAGGATCACAATATTATAATCCAGCAGGATTAAGAGCAAAAAGTGCAAAATTTATTATTACAGGTTCTTTTGTAAATTTAATATTTAACTTAATTTTTATTCCAAGATTATGGAGCTATGGCGCATGTATTGGAACAATTATTGCAGAATCTGTTATTACATTTTTATATGTGTTCTTTAGCAATGGATACTTCTCTTTCAAGGGAATTGCAAAGCTTGCTTGGAAAAAATTAATAGCAGGGGTTGTAATGCTTGGAGTAATGGTGTTTGCATCAAGACTTGCATTAGATAGAATTCCACTAATCATCTTAGAATTTTTAGCTGGAAGTATTACATACATTGTTGTATTAATAATTTTAAGAGATAATTCTATTCAATTTGTTTTTGATAGGATTAAAGGAATCATTCAAAAGAAAGTCAAAAAAGAGGCAAGCTAAAAGGAGAATATCATGGAACAGAAAGAGAACCAAGAAATTGTAGTAAAACCCAAAAGACTTGTGTATCTAGACATTTTAAATATTATAGCAATGATACAAGTAGTAGCTTTACACGTAAATGGAATTGTACACAGTCATCCTGAAATAAGGGCATGGAATACAAGTTTAATTGTAAAAGTATTATTTTACTGGGGCGTACCTTTATATTTAATGATTTCAGGTGCAAACTTAATGAATTATAGAAGTAAATATGATACAAAAACATTTTTCAAAAAGAGATTTATAAAGGTGGTCATTCCATTTCTATTTTGGGCAATGGTGATGTTTGCTTATCGATTAAAAAAGAATTTATTTCATACGTATCATAGTTTTGCAGAATTCATTAATGCTTTTCTATCTAATGAGGAGCAAAGTACTTATTATTTCATTTTTGAAATTTTAGGATTATATTTAACAATGCCATTTTTATCTTTATTAACAGAGGAAAAGCATCGAAAAACTCTTTGGTTTACCATTGCATTATATGTTATTTTTAATGCAACATTACCATATATTCTACTATTCTTTAAAATTTACTACAATTATGCATTTTCTGTAAGAATTGGTGGATTTGTAATTTATGTTATTTTAGGATATTTATTATCTACACAAACTTTGAAGAAAAAAGAAAAAATCATATTATATATTTCTACAATTTTAGGAATTGTTTGGAGATATGCAATCACATTTTATTTAAGCAAAAAACATGGTGTTGTTTTTGGAGATATCTGGAGTTACAAAACCTGGTATGCTTTTTTAGGAGCAGCAGCAATTTTTGTATTTGTAAAAGATTCTAAAATTGTAAAAAAATTAGAAGATAAACCTAGATTGCAAAAGATTTTAGCTAGCGTAGCAAGCTGTAGTTTTGGAATATATTTAATTCATGTTCCAATTATGGAAGCACTAGTAAAGTTTTTAAAAATTAATGTTTACACATGGCAATATAGAACCTTTGGTATATTGGCAGTTTACTTTATTACCTTAATACCAATTCTTATTATGAAAAAAATACCAATTGTTAAAAAGCTAGTTCCATAACCTATAGGAGGAAAAATACCTAAGAATGAAAGAATTTAATTTAGAAGAAGTTGTAGATTGTGGCTTTACTATAACATCAAAAAGAAAAAGAGTATGGCAAATAGAATTAGAAATGTTTCAAGAATTAGATAGAGTTTGTAAAAAATATCATCTAAAATTTTTTGCAGACAGTGGTACTCTTCTTGGAACAATTAGACATCAAGGATTTATTCCATGGGATGATGATATGGATTTTGTAATGCTAAGAGAAGACTATAACAAATTATTAAAAGTAGCAGAAAAAGAATTTAAAGAACCATTCTTTTTCCAAACAGCCTATAGTGATAAGGGTTATTACAGAGGACATGCTCAGATTAGAAATTCTAATACCACTGGAATCTTACCATATGAAGGAAATAATGTTAGCTTTCATCAGGGAATCTTCATTGATATTTTTCCATTAGATTTTGTATCTAAGAATCAATTAGTGGAGACAATTAGGCATAAAAGATTAGTAAGGAGAATGAAGTTATTTGATATCTTATTAAATCGAACTCCATCTCCAAACAAAATAAAAGAAAACGTCAAAAAAATGATTCGTTTTGTTTATCAAAAACGAGATGTACAAAAAATGTATGCAACCTATGAAAAGATAGCATCTCATGTTCCATTTAAGAGTGAAGAAGTATGCAAAGTATCTTATTATACGAATGGAAAAAAGTATAAGCTATTTCCCAAAAAATATTTTGAGGAAGTAGAATATAAGGATTTTGAAAATACGCAGCTTCCTGTTTCAAAAGAATATAATAAGATTTTAACCATGTATTATGGAAAAGATTACATCAAACCTCAAAACAAATCAAGCTCTCATGGAACTGTTATCTATGAAGTAGATGAAAAATATACAGAAGTCTTAAATAAAATGAAAGAAGGAAAAACATATGAAAATTTTGACTTATAAAGATATAAAAGATTTAAATATTTCAGCAGATGAATATTATCAATGGACAGATGAAGTTTTAAGAAACAGAGATTCTTATATCATGCCTACTAAAACTAGAATTCCAATGAGAGAAAGTGACTATTTTAATGTAATGCCATGTGCACTTCCTAGTGAAAACTCTGTTGGATTAAAGGTAATTACCAGAAACGAACAGAGAAGGGAAGAGGGAAGCTTAAATTTAGATGCCCAAATCTATCTATATTCTTATGATAAATGTGAGTTATTAGCTATATTAGATGGAAATTACATTACAACAATCAGGACAGCAGCAATTGCAGTTCATACTTTCTTAAATTTAATTGATGAATATGAAACAGTTGCTATGGTAGGTTTAGGAAATATCGGAACAAAAATTGGAGATATTTTATTTGAGAAAACAAAAAACAAAAAATATACTGTAAAGCTTTATAAATATAAAGGCCAAGAAGAAAGATTTATTGAAAGATTTAAACAATATACCAATATTAATTTTGTTATTTGTGACACTTACGATGAATTAATGAAAGACAGTGATGCTGTATTTTCTAGTGTTACTTTTGCAGAAGAGGATTTTTGTGATGCATCTGTATATAAAGAAGGATGTTTGGTAATTCCTGTTCATATGAGAGGATTCATGGGATGCGACTTAACATTTGATCATATTATTGCATCAGATATGGAAAGAATTAAAAACTTCAAATATTATGACCAATATAAAAAGCTATCTTCAACAGATGATGTGTTATTTAAAGGAAAAACATTAAAAGAAAAAGCAAGTGATAGAGTGATTGTATATAATTTAGGATTATCAATTACAGACTTGTATTTTGCGTCTAAAATCTATCATTTAGCAAATAATAAAGTAGAGGATCTAGATATAACAATATATCCAGAAGAAAAATTTTACATTTAATTAGGAGTAATCAAGAATGGAAAAAATATTTTTATTTGACTTAGATTCAACAGTAACAAAGGAAGAAATACTTCCTACAATTTCAAAAAGAATTAATCGTTATGAAGAAATGAGAGATTTAACTGAAAAAACTATGATGGGAGATCTACTTTTTGAAGAAAGTTTTACTAAAAGAGTTGATATATTGAAAGATATTCCCGTTAGTGAAGTTGCTGAAATTGTTTCTAATATTAAAGTCAATAAAGCAGTAGCAAAATTTTTAAAAGAAAATAAAGAAAGATGTTATATCGTTACAAGTAATTTAGACGTTTGGATTGAAAAATTAATGGAAAAATTAGGAATGCAAGATCATTATTTTTCATCTAAAGCAATTGTAAAAAATGATAAGATTGTAAAGATTGAAAGTATCTTATCCAAACCAGATACTGTTAAGAGATTCGAAGATAGTTTTGTAGTAGCAGTAGGGGATGGAAGCAATGATAGATTAATGCTAAATGCTGCTAACATTGGAATTGGATTTGGAGGAGTAAGAGATATTTCTCCAGAGCTAATGGATGTAATAGACTATGCTATTTATGATGAGAATAAATTATACGAATTTTTAAATCAAATACAGGAAAAAGACTTAAAAGAAAAAACAGTTGTTATTTCTTGTGCAGGAATGGGCAAAAGACTTGGACTTGGAATTCCTAAAGCAATTGTTCAAGTAAATGGAAAAAGTTTAGTACAAAGAAATATCGAACAAATTAGCGAAGATACAGATATTAGAGTTGTTATTGGATACAAATTTATGGATGTTATTCAAGAAGTAAATCGTTTTAGAAGAAATGTTTTATTTGTATTTAATAGAGACTATATGAATAATGGAACAGGTGCTAGTTTAAGTATTGCTGCAAAATATTCCAACAAACAAATTCTTGCAATTGATGGAGATTTAATTATCCATCCAGAAGATATGAAAGATGTTTTACAAGAAACAGAAGAATTCGTTGGCGTCTCTGAAAAGTCTACTGACGATCCAGTACTTGTAACAGTTGATAAAGATAATTATGTAGTAGAATTTTCTAGAGAACACGGCGATTACGAATGGAATGGTGTATGTTTAATTAATAAAGAAAACTTCCAAGAAGGAGACAAACACGTTTATCAATTATTAGAGCCTATTATGCCAAAGAAAATTAAGCTAATTAGAACAAAAGAGATTGATACACCAAATGACTTTTCTCACGCAGAAAAGTGGGTGAAGAACAACTTTATTGATACATTTACAATTGGTATTTTAGGGGGCATGGGAACTTATGCAACAATCGATTTATTTACAAGATTAGTAAATGCGTTCCCATCTGAAAAAGAATGGGATAGACCAAGAATTATCATTGATAATCGTTGTACAATGCCAAGTCGTGTTAAAGCAATTTTAACTGGAGAAAGAAAAGAAGAGTTAATTAATAGCTTGTGTGAATCTATTTCTATTTTCATGAATAACAATGTAGATTATATTATTTTAGATAGCAGTACTCCTTATGCATTTATTCAAGATATTTATGAAAAAGTGCCAGGATCTGAGACAAAAATTTTAAATATGATTGATATTTGTGCAAGTAGATTAAAAGAAGAAAAAACAAAACAAGTGAAATTATATGTTTCTGAAAAAGAGATTGATTCTGATATTTATGAACAATATTTTAAAGAAAGACATATTAAGATTCATTCTCCTACAGAATTAGAACATACTACTATTAGAGAATGGATTGAAGCTGTAAAGAACAATCATATTACTAAAAAGGTGTTAGATAGCTTTACAGAGACAATGAATCAAGAGAAAGATATCGTTATTTTAGGTTGTACAGAACTTCCTATTTTATATGAAAAATGCAAAAATAAGATTACAGCAAAAATTGTAGATCCGCTTGAAAATGTAATTGAATGTATGCAAAATTTACAAAATAAGTAGAAGTTTAAATATTATTTTAATATAATATATTAGTAGCAGAATTTGATTAAATTGGCTATTTACGTTTTTATAACAAGAAGGTAAAAACAATGGGAATTATAGTTCAAAAATTTGGAGGAAGTAGTGTTGCTGATACTGCGAAATTAAATCAAGTAGCCAGCAAAATTTTAGAAGAAAAGGAAAAAGGAAATGATGTAGTAGTTGTTGTTTCTGCCCAACGGAAAAACAACAGACAAACTTATCTCAGAAGAGAGAGAAATAACAGAAGAGGCAAACCCTAGAGAACATGATGTTTTAGTTTCTACAGGAGAACAGATTACAATTTCAAAACTTGCAATTTTATTACAAGAAAAAGGATATAAGGCCATTTCTCAAACAGGATGGCAGATTCCAATTGTAACCAATAGCGATTTTGGAAATAGTAGAATTCGTTATATTAATAATGACGCTATTCGTGATTTATTACAAAGCGGAAATATTGTTATTGTAGCTGGTTTCCAAGGAGTAGATGAAAATTTAAATATAACGACTTTAGGTCGTGGAGGTTCTGACACAACGGCCGTAGCCTTAGCAGCTTCTTTAAATGCAGAAAGATGCGATATTTTTACAGATGTTGACGGTGTATTTGTAGCAGATCCTAGAATTATAGATAATCCTAAGAAAATTGAGCATATTTCTTATGATGAAATGCTTGAAATGGCAAGTTTAGGAGCAAAAGTGCTTCATAATAGATGTGTAGAAATTGGAAAGAAATATAATGTACCAATCTATGTAAAGTCAACATTTGAAAAAATTAATAAAGGAAGTGTTGTTTCAAGTTCAAAATCACTAGAGGATTTGGTAATTAATGGTGTTGCCAAAGACGATAACATTTCTAGAATTACAGTATTTGGACTAGAAAATAAAATAGGGAAGACCTACGAATTATTTAGAATTTTAGCTGACAATAATATTAATGTTGATATTATTGTCCAATCATTTGGCGAAACTTTTTCAAAAGATGTTACATTTTCTGTTAATTCAAGTGACTTAAATAAAACAATAAAAGTATTAGAAGAAAATAAAGAAAAATTAAGTTATCAAGAAGTAACACATAATGAAAGTTTATCAAAAGTTTCTATTATTGGTGTTGGAATTGCAAATAAGCCAGGAGTTGCTGCTAAAATGTTTGAAGCATTATATGAGAAAAATATTAACATGCACATGGTAACAACATCTGAAATTAAAATTTCTGTTTTAGTTGATATTGAAGAGGCAAATAACGCAGTTACAGCAATTTATAAAAAATTCTTTTAAATAAAATTTGGAATAAAACGATATATTAGTTCATATAAACTAATATATCGTTTTTTGTTTTGGAGGAATTTATGATTGAAGAAAAAAAGTTATCAAGTGTTGCAATGCAAAACATTTATTTAGAAAATAGAGAAAAACTAAATATTAGTGGTGTTAAAGATGTACTTAGCTTTGATGATCAAATGGTAATCTTAGAAACAGAACTAGGTTTATTAACTGTCAAAGGAGAGAATTTGAGAATTAACAAATTAAGCATTGATACATTAGATGTTTCAATTGATGGAACTATTAATACTCTTATCTATTCTGATAATGCTTCTGACAAAAGAGTAGGGAAGAGCGGAAACTTTTTAAGCAAATTATTTAAATAGAAGGTTTTTAGAAAATGAGTGTTTCAGAACAAGGTAGAAATTTTTGTTTATTCTTTATCATTGGATTGTTAATTGGATTCCTATTTGATATTTTTAGAGGGTTTCGAAGAAATCTTAAACTTGCTAACTTATTAGTCGATTTACAAGATGTTCTATTTTTATTGCTTTCTGGGCTTCTATATTTAAGAAGTGTTTTACTATTTAATCACGGAAATCTTAGATTTTATCTCGTTTTATCGAGTGCAGCAGGAATTGTAATTTATGCTTTGACATTATCAGAAAGCTGTGTTATAATGATTGAAGTAGTTTTTAGGGTACTAATAAAATTGCTGAAAATACCGTATTATTTTGCAAAAAAAAATAAAAAGCAAAATTAAGGAGTGACAATATTGAGAAATATCTTTAAATCGAAAAAGATTTGTAGAATCATTATCGCAGTAATTGTTGTATATACTATCGTGTATTTTATAAATCAACAAAAGAAATTAGATAAATATAAGACGGAACAAGCTTATTATAAAGCTCAAATTGAAGAGCTGAAAGCAGAGCAAGAAGACTTAAAAAAAGAACAAGAGAATATGAATTCTCCTGAATATATTGAAGAACAAGCAAGAGACAAAATTGATATGTATTATCCAAATGAACGTATATATATTGCTCAATAGGTTTTAAAATGATATTCTTTTCATTTTAGAATCTATTGAGAGCTATTTTTATTCTTTTAAAATTTCCAAATAAAATGTAAAATTTAATCATATAGAAAGGATGTATGGAAACATACAAAGGTATTTTTATGGAACTAAACGAGAAAAGTGTTGTAGAATTGAGAAATTTGGCAAAAGTACTAGGAATTGAGAATACAACAAAAATGAAAAAAAGTGAATTAATTTCGGCTATTCAAAATGTAGGAGAACCAGCAGGAACCTCTCAAAAAGAGCAAAAAGTTATTAATAATGAAACAGAAAAGCAAGAATTAGAGTCTACTAAAACAGAAGACACCTTCTCAGAAGAACAAGACCAATCAGATTCTAATGAAAGATATAATTTAACAAGTGATACAGATACATATACAGAAGGAATTTTAGAAATTTTACCAGACGGATATGGTTTCCTTCGTGGGGACAATTATTTATCAACTAATAAAGATGTTTATGTTTCACCAGTACAAATTAAAAGATTTCGTTTAGATACAGGTGATAAAGTAAAAGGAATTATGAGAACTCCTAAAGAAACTGAGAAATTTCCTGCTTTAATTTATGTTGGAGAAGTAAATGGTGAACATCCTGAGAATGCGATGAAAAGAAAAAAATTTGATGAGTTAATTCCTATCTATCCTAATGAGAAATTAAAGCTAGAAACAAAACCTGAAGAATATACAATGAGGATTATGGATATCTTATCTCCAATTGGTAAAGGGCAAAGGGGAATGATAGTTGCCCCACCTAAAGTAGGTAAAACGACTATTTTAAAGAAAATTGCCAATAGTATTTCTGAAAACAATCCAGAATGTGAATTAATCGTTCTTCTAATTGACGAAAGACCAGAAGAAGTAACTGATATGAAACGTTCTGTTAAAGGAGAAGTAATTTATTCTACTTTTGATGAGCAACCAGAACATCATGTTAAAGTAGCTGAGATGGTACTAGAAAGAGCAAAAAGATTAACAGAACAAAAAAGAGATGTTGTAATTCTTCTAGATAGCATTACAAGACTTGCAAGAGCTTACAACTTAGTTGTTCCATCTTCTGGTAAAACTTTATCAGGTGGTTTTGATCCTAGTGCACTTTATAAACCAAAACGTTTCTTTGGAGCAGCAAGAAATACTGAAAATGCTGGAAGTTTAACAATTTTAGGAACAGCTTTAATTGAGACAGGAAGTAGAATGGATGAGGTTATCTTTGAAGAATTCAAAGGAACTGGTAATATGGAAGTTCACTTAAGCAGAAGTTTATCAGAAAGAAGAATTTTCCCAGCAATTGATATTAATAAATCTGGTACAAGACGTGAAGAACTATTACTTTCTAAAGAAGATTTAGCAATTGTATATCAATTAAGAAGAGCCATCTCTAATATGCAATCTGTTGATATGACAGAAACTGTCATGGATTTAATGATGAAAACAAAAACAAATGCAGAATTTCTAAAAATGATTAAAGAAAAATTGGATACTAACAATTTTTAACGATATAGAAATATTATTATATAGTAATTTTTAAAATTCTATATAATATATTGCTAATTTTAAAATTTAAGTTTATAATAGTTTTGATGAAAATTTACATTTTATAACATAATAAAAGGATGAAGTTTTAAGATGAGCGAGAAGAGAAAAAAAGCTAGAATTAGCAACATTCAAGAAATGGAAAAAGAACTAAAACAAGAAAGACAAGAGCTACAAGAAAACAAGAAAAATAGAAAAAAAGCAAAACGTATTAAGAGAATCAAAAAATTTTTTATTTTCAATTTTATTCTTGGAACCATTTGTTGTTACATTGGATTAATCGTTGTATATGGCCCAAATACTAAATTTAGAGATTGGTTTATTACAACTGCAGAAGCTTCTATGAGACATAAATATTATGCTAGATGGTTTTATGATGAAGATACAATTAGTTATGTAATGTCTAAAAACGGAGTCATTGAAACTGGAGCTTCTACTGATACTAGCTTATATAATATTGATAAAACTTTAGCAACTTCAGAAGTAACTACTTCTGGAAAGGTTACTTATAAAAATGAATATGAAAGACAAATCTTAGAAAGAGATCCTGCTCATCCAGATTATAAAATTATTGAATTTAAAGATGAAAAATTAAAATCTGGTAGAACCTTTGATGGATACCTAGCCGTTATTTATGATGCATCTAGAATTCATACAGTTGCAACCCAATATTTAGGTACAAGGGGAGAATATTTAATCAATATGGCTGAAAGAGTTGATGCTATTGTTGCAATTAATGGAGGTGGATTTGTTGATCCAAATTTCAATAGCAATGGTGCAAGCCCTCTTGGAATTACAATTTGTAAAGGCGAAATTTTAAGAAATGATGAAAGTTATAATGGAGCAGGAGGAATCATTGGATTTAATGAGGAAGATCAACTAATCTTAACAAAATGCTCTCGTTCCCAAGCGCAATACTTAGGAATTAGAGATTGTGTAACTTTTGGACCATTTATTATTGTCAATGGGGAAGCATCTAAAGTTCTTGGAAACGGCGGTTGGGGAGTTGCTCCTAGAACTGTTATAGGACAAAGGGCAGATGGAATTGTTTTATTCTTTGTCTCAGATGGAAGAAGTGGTTTAAAACAAGGAATTGATATGAATGATGAGATTGAGATTATGCAAAGATATAGTGCAATTAACGCTGCCAACCTTGATGGCGGAACATCTAGTGTAATGATTGTTAATGGAGAAATGATTAATGACCCTATTGATTCAACAGGAGCTCATAAAACAAGATGGATTTCTACTGGTTTTTATTTAGCACCAGAGGAATAAATATAGTTACAAAAACAGAAGGAGGAACATATGAAAAACAAAAAGGTATTAATTTTTATATTACTTATTATTGTAGCTGCAGGAATAGGAGTTGGGGCATATTTTATGACATCTAAAGGAAATGACAAGAAAGAAACAAAAAATGAACCAAGTAAAACAGCTAAAGCGGAAGAGAACATAGAAGAACAAGAACCTAATGAGGAAGTAACATATTTAGAATTTCCTGATAAGAGTGAAGAAGAAAGACAAATTTTAGAAAGATATAGTAATAATAATGATTATAAAGTAATTCCTATTAGTGGAAGTAAGTTTAGCGGGTATTTAGTAGCAGTATACGAACCAGAAAGAATGCATGTTGCAGTTACTTCTAAAATGGGATATGACGGAGAATATGTAGATAAAATGGTATCTGATAATAATGCTTTGCTTGGTATTAATGCAGGCGGATTTGCAGATGCAGATTTTAATGGAGATGGTGGAACTCCAGCAGGGCTTACAATTGCTAGAAATAAAATGGTTGTTTCTGAAAAATATACCAATAACAGAGGTGGTGTTGTTGGATTTAATGCTCAAGATAAATTGGTTTTGAAAAATTTAGATTCAAACTCTGTTGTTTCTGAAGGAATGAGAGATTGTGTTTCATTTGCACCATATTTAATTGTTGATGGACAAGCACAAACAATGACAGGTAGCGGTGCTTTTGGACCAAGCGGAAGAACAGCAAGAAGTGTTATTGGACAAAGAGAAGATGGAATTGTTTTATTACTTTGTGTTGATGGAGATAGAACAAAAGGAGAAGGTGCTACATTACCAGAAATGATTGAAATCATGCAAAAGTATGGAGCCGTAAATGCTTCAGACTTAGACGGTGGAACTTCTTGTCAATTAGTTGTCGGAGATAAAATGATTAATGACCCAACATCTTTAAATGGAGAGCATAGATCAAGACCTGTTGCTACAGCTTTTGTTTTAGATGCTGATGATTCAAATAATGGAGATAGCTCAGCTGTTAAATAAATTTTAGAAAAATACTTTTAAAATCAAGGTGTTAATGATATAATCCTTTTGTAAGAAAATTTACGAAAGGATTATTTTTTATGGAAAAATCAAAAGTTTATTTTTGTAAGGAGATAACTCCTGAAAATGTTGTTAAAATCTATCAAGCTTTAGGCAAAGAACTACCAGGAAAGGTAGCAGTCAAAGTTCATTCTGGAGAAGAAGGTAATCAAAACTATTTAAGACCAGAATTTATGATTCCAATGGTAAAATATGTTAATGGAACAATTGTAGAATGTAATGCAGCCTATGGAGGAGAGAGAAATACAACTGAAAAACACTTAAAAACGATTGAACGCCATGGATGGAATAAATACTTTGATGTAGATTTATTAGATGAGAACGGACCAGATATTTCTGTTCCAGTTATTGGAGGAAAACATCTAAAAGAGGATTTTCTAGGAAAAGATATTGAAAAATATGATTCTATGCTTGTTATTTCCCATTTTAAGGGTCATCCTATGGGAGGCTATGGCGGAGCATTGAAACAATTATCTATCGGCTGTGCTTCATCAGAAGGAAAATCTTGGATTCATTCTGCAGGAACAAATAAAGATCAATATACTGTTTGGGATAATTTACCACCTCAAAATGATTTCTTAGAAAGTATGGCAGAAGCAGCATCAGCCGTTGTAAAATACTTTAATGGAAATATGGCTTTTATTAATGTTATGTGCAATATGAGTGTTGATTGTGATTGCTGTGCAGTTGCTGAAGATCCTTGCATGAAAGATATCGGAATTTTAGCTTCTTTAGACCCAATTGCAATTGATCAAGCTTGCATTGATTTCGTAAAAAAATCAAACGATCCAGGAAAAGAACATTTTCTAGAAAGGGTGACCTCTAGGAATGGAGAACACACAATTGAGGCTGCTCATAAATTGGGATTTGGAAATAGGGAATATGAATTAATCGAAATAAGATAGAAAAAATGATTAGTAGTAAGGTTGACATAAATCATTTTCTGTGTTATAATAACAACATAGCAAGGGAGTAATTGATATAATTAAGATTATATAGTAAAATCAACAACCGACTAAGAGTCTGGTTTTACTTTAAACAATGAGACTTGTTATATATGCTTAAACATATATAGCAAGTTTTTTGATATAGAAAAACAATAAAGAGCTATTTATGTTTATGCATAAATAGTTCTTTTTATTTATTTTGGTAGGAGGGTTTTAAAATGAAAAAAGAAGAAATTAATGAATTCAAAAGAAACGTTGAAGTATTAATGACTGAACTTCAAAACATACTAAAGAAATTAGAAGAGTTAGACTATATTGAAAATACAGATTCATTTAAAAATTTAGAAACAGATTATATCTCAAAATATAATCAAATAAAAGAACTTATTACAGCAATGCAAGCAAAAATTGAAACCATACATTTAAATATTCATAATTATAATTTAGTACCAATCGAAGAAATAATTGACCCTGAAGTATTAAAAGAAATCGATACATTAGAACCTGAAATTGTTTCTTTAGAGAGGGAATTATCTATGATTGAACAACGATATACTATTGTTCAAAGTCAAAAAGAAACATCCATTCAAAATAATATCAATGAAAACGAAAGAAAAAAAGAAGAAGCAAGGCTAAAAAGATTAGCAGAAAAAAGAAAAGTTATTGAAGAACTATTAAAGCAAACACCTGGATATATGATTCTAGAAGATTCTGCAGAATGCACAAATGAACAATATGGATATCATCTTAAAAGTTTTAGTAGAACAAGAGTAATTCCAAAGTTTTTAGTTGAATTGCATAGTAAAAAGTTATATTCATTGCCAAGCTTAATTTCCGATTTAACAGATGATTATTATTTTGTTTTTGACGATAGAAAATTTTATGATTATGAAACAGCAGATTTATCAGACAAGCAAATCATAAAAGAAAAAGAAAAAAGAATTAGCGAAATTATGAGTTCAAAAGATAAAAAATTTGATAAAAAAGGAACCATCCAATTTCAAGTAGAAGAAGGAAAAATTGCAATTCCAATTACTCCACGAGAATTAGCTGAAATGGGAATATTATATGAAGATTTACAATGGGTTCAAGATAAAATTACTATTAGAGATATTGCACATGGAACAAGAAAAATACCAAGTCGATTAATTGAAAGAGCAGGTGAATTGCTATCAACTTTAAGAAATCACAAAGGAGGAAAAGATGAAAATGATAGAGTACAATAAAAGATTAAAAGAAGTTTATGAAATTTTACAATACTTGCCTTATGAAGATTATAGTAGAATTCCTAAAGAGTTAATAGAATCTATTAAAAATGAAATGGATCCTAACCATGTATTTGAATTTGATATCACTAAGGCATTGGACGAACAAAATATTTCAGTAGATACACTTTCATTATTGGCATATATCAATACAGAATATTTATTAAATGAACAACAAAAAGATTTTATGAAAAAAATTTATCAATATAATAAATCATTCTAAATTGATTTGAAAATTTTTTTATAATATTGATAATAAAACAGTAATATGGTAGAATTATAGAATAGTAAGTACTAGTTATTTTTACTGTATAGGCTAAACTAATTATAAAAGGAGATATTTATATGAATAGTAGAATAAAAAGTGAAATATTGAATTCTGGAATCAGAGAAATAAGAACAGAAGAAGCAAAAGCAAAAATATTAGAACAAATTGAAAGATTACAGATAGAAGCTCAAGATAAAGAAAAATTAAAAGCAATTCTTACAATGGCATCAAAAGATAGTTTAGGAAGATTAGCTATAAAATCAAATAATCCTAATATAGCAGAACGTATAGGAATTGTTTTAAGTCCTGATAACCCAAGACTTGTTCTAATAAAAAGATTTCATGATGAAGAAGGTCGTGGTGAAGAAGGAATTGAAGAAATGTCTTTAGAGGCTGTTTTACAATATATTCAACCAAAATCAATAAGTATAGTTGATGCCGCTAAAAATGCATTGAATAGCACAACGCCAAAAGATATTCAAGACATAAAAATTAGAGATGAAGAAACTAGAGATGGAGAAACTAGAAATGATTAATAAAAATTATGCCAAAGCATATAAAGAAGTATTAGAAATAATCAAATTTTTTCCAGCAGATGAATACAACAAAATACCCAAAGAAAAAATTGAGTTTTATAAAACAAATATGGATAGCAATTATGAATTTACAATTAATCCTGAAATTGATTTATCTGAACAAAAGATTTCAAAAGAAGCTAATGCTATTATTGTAACATTATTTCAAGATTATTTTGCAACAAAAGAACAAAAAGAAAAGATTAATGAAATTTTAATATTAAATGAAAAAAAGGCTGAACAGGAAAAAAGCGAAAAATATAATCCAGATAGTATTTTTAATTTTGAAGATAAAAAACAAATCAATATTCAGGATAATGCTTTAGTTGAATATGAAGATAATTTCTTTATTAGATTTAAAAATTTTATATTAAAATTGTTACATTTAAAAAGCTAATTTATTGATAATTACATAAAATATGTAAGAAAAATTGAGTAGGCGCATCAGTTCTACTCAATTTTTTTAATTGTTAATATACTTCCGGCTGTGCCGGTAGTATCGTAGGCTTAAGCTATATAGTAACAAAACTCCCTTCATGATATAATGCAAATATGTTTCGACGCATAAAAGCAAAAATTCATGAAGGGAGTTTTATATTATG
>JAFUWA010000009.1 GCA_017477355.1 Clostridia bacterium | reverse complement strand
TCAGAACGTCGTGAGACAGTTCGGTCCTTATCTATCGCAGGCGTAGGAAATTTGAAAGGAGCTGTCCTTAGTACGAGAGGACCAGGATGGAGATACCGATGGTGTACCAGTTGTACTACCAAGTGCATGGCTGGGTAGCTAAGTATCGAAGGGATAAACGCTGAAAGCATCTAAGTGTGAAGCCCCCCTTAAGATAAGATTTCCCATAACACAAGTTAGTAAGATTCGTGGAAGACTACCACGTAGATAGGCTGGAGGTGGAAGTGCAGTGATGCATGTAGCTGACCAGTACTAATAGATCGAGGGCTTAACCACAGTATAAAGAAGGAAGGTTATTTCGGTTTTGCCCGGAAAGAGAGAATAAAGAGTTTGTCTATGTATTTTTGAGTGTGCTTAATTGCATACTGAAATTTTCTGGTGATAATGACAAAGAGGAAATACCTGTACCCATACCGAACACAGAAGTCAAGCTCTTTAGTGCTGAAAATACTTGCGGGTTACCCTGCTGGGAAGATAAGAAGTCGCCAGATTTTTATTTTTTATAATGTAATCTGTTATATAGAGTTTTTAGACAAGTCAAAGATTCTATATAGCAGATTTTTATTTTAGATAATTATAAATTTGTATTGCAATTAAATTTTCTATCATATATAATATTTTTGTATAATTGTATAATTAAGTAGTAAACGAAAGAGGTAGCTTAAATTGAATAAGTATGATTTTGATTTTAAAAGAATAGAAGATGTTTTATACGAAGTATTGGGAATTGCCAATCCTAAGGATGTAATGGCATTAAAATTGCAAATTCATGATAGTTTAAAAGCATTATCTGATGCAATTGAAAAAAAGCCTATTGTTGGAGCGAATGAAGAAGAAATAATGCAAAAAAAAGAACTTCAAAAGAAAGCTTTAATAAAAGAATTGGATGCGATTGCTACTGAGAAGGATTTGGAGACTATATTAAGAAAATGTATTACTGTTAGATATTTAACATTATTAAGTCTCGAAGTGAAAGTTAGACCAAATGATTCCTATGAAGCTCAAAATCAAAAGTTATCACAGAGAAGAGAGATTTTTGCTGTTTCTGATTTAGTAAGAACAGTTCCATCTGTTATAGAACTGATGAATAGAAGAGATATGCTACTTAATTACATTGATGTTGAGAATAGGATAGTGCAATTTGATAAGACAGAAAGAGAAATTTTTCCTAGTGAAATACCAGAAGAAATAACATATCCTGATTCTAAATTAATGATTCAGTTTAGGCAGAAACCTTCTATGTTTCCGGAAGTATATAGAAAGTGCTTAGAAGAAGCAGGAATATATGCATATGACTTTGGAGAGGTTGCATACGCAAGGTTTCCTAATGAAGAAGGCAGATATACGCAACAATTAACAAGTAAGAAAATGGTAGGAGTCATCAAAAAAGACGAATTTGGAGAATTAAGAAAATATACTGTATTAATGGAAGAGGGTTTTGGTGATATTCCACCAGAGTTCTTTAGAGATGTGTTGTTCTCTGATATGTTATTAAGAAATTCTAGAAACAATTTAAATTATTTAGGAAGTCCAGAAAGAATGCCAGAGGATACTTGGTATGGATATAGAGTACAATTTGATAGTATTGGATTAACAGATATGTTAAGTGCAATTTATTTTGAGAATAATCCAGATAGAGTAAGTGTACAATCTAATGTTAGTCGAATAAAAAGTGTTAATGATGCAATGGCATTAATGCAGGAAAAAATGGAACAAGCAGTTAGAGAATTATTTTCAGATAGAACTGCAAGTTCATTAGGAGATGATCAAAGAGATGTCTAAAATTGCATGGAAAGGTGGAGCCTTTGAATATCCAATTCCAGCAGCATTAATAACTTGTGGTACAATGGAAGAATCAAATGTTATGACAGCAGCTTGGACAGGAATTGTTAATACGAAACCGCCAATGGTATATGTTTCTATTAGACCAGAAAGGTATTCTTATCATATTATAAAAGAAAATATGGAGTTCGCAATTAATCTAACAAATGAGAAATTAGCATATGCAACAGATTGGTGTGGAGTTAAATCTGGGGCTAAAGTAGACAAGTTTAAAGAAATGCATTTAACTAAAGAAAAAGCTAATTTTGTAAAATGTCCGATTATAAAAGAATCTCCTGTTTCATTAGAATGTAGGGTTGTCGAGATAAAAGAACTTGGCAGCCATACTATGTTTTTGGCGGAAGTTTTATCTATTGATCCTGATGAGCAATATATCAATGAAAAGGGAGAATTTGATATTAGTAAATGCAACTTAATAGCGTATGCTAATGGTGGATATTATGCCTTAGGAAAGAAAATTGGAAAGTTTCGGATACTCTGTTCAAAAAAAGAAAAAAATTCATAAAAAAACATAAAAAAATTCCATGAAACCGTTGACAAATTAACGTTTTTGTGGTAAAGTATATAAGCATGTATTTATTTTGAATACATAAAATCACATCGTAAATTAAATTATAAAGCTTCAAAAGTAAACGGAGGTGTAGTAAAATGGCGTCTAAAGGACCAAGAGAAAACATTATTTTAGAATGTACAGAATGTAAAAGAAGAAATTACATGACTTCTAAAAATAAAAGAAATAATACAGATAGATTAGAAATTGTAAAATATTGCAAATTCTGCAAGAAACGTACTACTCATAAAGAAACAAAATAGTAGGTTTTGTGGAGGTAAAAATGGCAAAAGAAGTAAAGAAAAAAGATAATAAAAAAGAAGAAAAAGTTGCAAAGAAAGCAGCAAATACAAGTACTATGCGTTCAGAATTGAAAAAGGTTACATGGCCTACTAGAAAAGAACTAGTAAACAGTACAATCGCTGTTATTGTAATTGTTGTACTTACTGCAATTATAGTATTCTTCTTAGATGTAGTTTTCGAAAGTTTAAATACTTATGGTATTAATAAATTAAGAACAACTGTGTCTGAAAAAATTAATAAAGATAATACTACTATAACAACACAAGACGCACAAGAAGAAGTTGTAACAGATATGACTTTAGAACCAGAAGCTGACGTAGAAGTAACTGGTGAAACAGATGCTACAGCTGAAACACCTACAACAGTAGAATAGTATATATAGAATCATATAAAGGAGGCTAAAATATGTCTCGGAGAAGAAGAGAATAAATTACAGCCAAAATGGTATGTTGTTCATACATATTCTGGATATGAAAATAAAGTAAAAACAGATTTGGAAAAAACAATTAAAAATAGAGAACTTGAAGATTATTTCTTTAATATTGTTGTTCCTATGGAAGAACAAGTTGAAATTAAAGATGGAAAAAGAAAAACAAATCTAAAGAAAGTTTTTCCAGGATATGTTTTAGTTAAAATGATTGTAACAGAAGAATCTTGGTATATTGTAAGAAATACTAGAGGTGTTACAGGATTTGTTGGTTCTGGTACAGATCCTATTCCATTAACTGATATCGAAATTAGAAATATGGGATTTGATTCCGTTCCAGTAAATGTTGACTATGATGTTAACGATAATGTACAAGTTTTAAATGGACCATTAGAAGGTTTTGTTGGAGTTGTACAAGAAATAAATAAAGAAAAACAAAAAGTTAAGGTTCTAGTTTCAATGTTTGGAAGAGAAACTCCAGTTGAATTAGAATTTTCTCAAGTACAGAAAGTTGATTAAGGGAAAGGAGTAACGTTAAAATGGCTGAGAAGGAAGTTGTTAATGTTATTAAATTACAGATAGAAGCAGGAAAAGCTACACCAGCTCCACCAGTTGGTCCAGCTTTAGGTTCTAGCGGTGTTAATATTATGCAATTCGTTAAAGAATTCAATGATAGAACTGCTAACCAACCAGGTATGATTATTCCAGTTGTTATCTCTGTATACAAAGATAAATCTTTTACATTTATAACAAAAGTTCCACCAGTTGCTGTTCTTATTAAAAAAGCTCTTAAAATTGAAAAAGGTTCAGGAAAACCTAATAAAGAAAAAGTAGCAAAATTAACTAAGGATCAAGTTAAAGCAATTGCAGAACAAAAAATGGAAGATTTAAATGCTGCATCATTAGAAGCTGCTATGAGTATGGTAGCTGGAACAGCTCGTTCAATGGGTGTAACAGTTGAAGAATAATTAAAATGATTGTAACAGTGTTTAGTGCACTATCGCAATAAATTTGTGGGAGAATTGTTCGAGAAGAACAATTCGTTAAAACCAAAGGAGGAAAAACATGAAAAGAGGTAAGAGATACCAAGAGGCTGCTAAATTAGTAGACAGCACAAAATTATATGAAGCTAAAGAAGCTTTAGAAACAATTGAAAAAATGCCTAAAACAAAATTCGATGAAACAGTTGAATTACATGTTAGATTAGGTGTTGACTCTAAACATGCTGACCAACAAGTTAGAGGTACAGTAGTACTTCCAAATGGTACAGGTAAATCTGTTAGAGTATTAGTATTTGCAAAAGGTGATAAAGCTAAAGAAGCTGAAGAAGCCGGAGCAGATTTCGTAGGAGCTGAAGAATTAGTTCCAAAAATCGAAAAAGAAAATTGGTTTGAATATGATGTAATCGTAGCTACTCCAGATATGATGGGTGTAATCGGAAGATTAGGTAAAGTATTAGGTCCAAAAGGATTAATGCCAAACCCAAAATCAGGAACTGTAACAATGGATGTTAAGAAAGCAATTGCTGATATTAAATCTGGTAAAGTTGAATACAGATTAGACAAAACAAATATTATCCATTTAGGATTTGGTAAAGTTTCATTTGGAGCTGAAAAGCTTGCTGAAAACTATCAAGTAATTATGGATGCTATTATTAAAGCTAAACCAGCAGCAGCTAAAGGACAATACGTTAAGAGTGTTGCTATTACTACTACAATGGGACCAGCTTTAAGAATTAACCAAAAATAAAAATGAATGATTTAGCCAAAGACAGTAGGTACTAAGGTAAATCCTACCCAGGTTATCAATAATAAGAGATAGAACTCTTTTAGTGATGCCTGTGGGATTGGCTAACTAAAAGAGTTTTTAATTTTTAAAATTTAATATAAAATACGGAGGTGAAAAAATTGGCAAGCGAGAAAATTATTAAACAAAAAGAGGAAGAAGTTGAGAAATTAGCTGAGAAAATGAAAAGTGCTAGTATCGTGCTTCTTACTGAGTACAGAGGAATTAACGTTGCTGATGATACAGAATTAAGAAAAACTGTAAGAAATGCTAAAGCAGAGTACACTGTTATTAAAAATAACATTACTAAAAGAGCATTAAACAAATTAGGAATTACTGATTTAGATGACAAATTAGTAGGACCTACAGCAGTTATTATTGCCCAAGAAGAATATTTACCATCTCTAAAAGCTATCTATAAATTTAGTAGTGATAATGATTTCTACAAAATTAAAGGTGGTGTTCTAGAAGGTAAAGCTACATCTGTAGAAGAATTAGTTACACTTGCAAAACTTCCATCAAGAGAAGAGCTTATTGCAAAATTGGCTGGATGTTTATTGGCAAATGTATCAAAACTTGCTGCTACACTTGATGCAGTAAGAGTTAAAAAAGAAGCAGAAAATAATTAATTAGATTGCCAATAAACATCGTGGGAAAATTTTAGAATAAAATTTTTACTCGACAAAAAATTGGCAAATGTATCAAAACTTGCTGCTACACTTGATGCGGTAAGAGTAAAAAAAGAAAGTGAAAACGCTTAATTAAAAAATAAAAATTTAGGAGGATATAAAAATGAGCGAAAAAACAGATAAAATGTTAGAAGAAATTGATAGCTTAACAGTAGTTGAGTTAGCAGAATTAGTTAAAGGAATTGAAGAAAAATACGGAGTAACTGCAGCAGCAGTTGCAGCACCAGCAGCAGCTGGAGCAGGAGAAGCAGCTGGAGCAGCTGAAAAATCAGAATACAATGTTGTATTAAAAGATGCTGGAGCAGCTAAATTACAAGTAATTAAAGTTGTTAAAGAAGTTACAGGATTAGGATTAAAAGAAGCTAAAGATTTAGTTGATGGAGCTCCAAAAACTGTAAAAGAAAACTGTCCAAAAGCTGAAGCTGAAGAACTTCAAGCTAAATTAACTGAGGCAGGAGCAGTTGTTGAGTTACAATAGTAGCGAAACTACAATAATAATTAAAGTAAAAAGACTTGAGATTTTATCTCAAGTTTTTTTGTTTTTTACTATTGTATTTTTTTTCTCTTTAGGTTATGATTAATATGTATAGGTATTTTAGTATTTACGAAAGAAAGAGGAAAAATATGCGTTCAAATAAAGGTATAACAATGATGGGATTGGTCATTTATATAACAAGCTTTTTGCTAGTTGCAGGAATTATTGCAGGAATAACAGCATTTTTCTATGGAAATTCGACTTTGATGACACAAGAGTTATATAGTGCTGCAGATTATAATAAGTTGAATTTATATCTTGTAAGAGAGTCAGAACAAGTAGGAAATAGAGTTGCTGATATTGTATTATCAAATGTTTTTACTGAAGAGGAAGATACAAGTGGAAAAGATGCAGACTATATAACATTTTCAAATGGAGATAAATTTACTTTTGATCAAGAAAATAACTTATTATATTACAATAGCATTTGTTTATGTGAAGATGTTCAAAATTTTAAGATAGATACAGATTATTCTTCTGGAAAAGAAGTATTAAGTGTTATGGTTGGTTTTACAAATAAATCCTATTCATGCAAATATACAATGGCACAATAAAAAATGTAGTTAAGAGGTACAAAAGTGAAAGAAGATAAAATGAAAAATGATGAAAAGTTTTCAGGCAATTCTACAAAAAGGAAAAATAAATTAAACATTTTGATAAAAACGAACCGAAAAGTAGCAATTCTTTTGGATTCTGTTAAAGGTTTTTTAATAGCATTATTATTAATTACATTAATTGTATTTTTTGCTTCTGCAATTATTCATAATATATTAAGAGTTGTAGAAGCTTCTAATGAGTATAAAGGAAAATACAAAAAACTATATACAGCTGGAGATGGAATGATGAATTTATATACTGTAGGAGATGGAGAAAGAATAATGATTATTCTTCCTTCACTTGGAGATTCTAGTCCAGTAATGAAGTATAAAGCTTTAGCAGATTCATTGAGTACAAACTTTAAAGTCGTTATTGCGGAACCTTTAGGATATGGATATAGCTTATCAACAAAAGATCCAAGAACATCAAAGAACATTGTGAATGAGCTAAGGGAAGCTTTAGAAAATGCTAAAATTTCTGGTCCATATACATTATTAGCTTTTTCTAATAGCAGTATATATGCCAATTATTATAGTGAGCAATATCCATCTGAAATTAATGGAATTATAACAGTAGATGCGATATATCCAGAATCATTAAAAAGTGAAAAATTTAAAGATAGATATTTACCTAATTTAATTACAAACATAAAATTTTATTCTATGATTAGTTTTTCAGGATTATTTAGGTGGCAAAGTTATATTAGCCCAGACAAATTTAATATTGATAAGATGCAAGAAAATAGTTCATATGGAGAAGAGGATATAAAACTATATCGAAATAGAATTGCTAATAAATGGCTAACAAAAGAAATGAGAAATGAAATTAATAAAATACAAGATAATATGAAGGAATTAGAGGATTTTAAGTTTAATGAAAGCCTTCCAACTCTTCAAATTATTACAACAGATTATAGAGATGAATACTTAGAAAGAGAAGAAAATATTTCAAGGTATGCAACTAATTTAATGACAAATAAACAAATTCAAAGAATTAGAACAATTGAGGGAAATTTAGATAACTACTTATTTACAAAAGAAGGAATAAGAGATTTAAAAAATTTAATTAATATGTATTTTTAAGAAGGATGTGGAGTACATTATGTGCTCCACTTTAAAATTGCACATTGAATGGAAATATGATATAATAAATATGTATTTTGCTGGCGCGAGATACGTCGTTTCATAATCCGCCCAGTGGGGCGCGAAGCAAAAAGGAGAATTTTTATGGCAAAAAAAGAAAGACGGACTTTGAAAGACATCGCTAAATATACGTTGGTACTTTTTATTATTGTCAAAGTAGTTATGGGTGGCTTGAATGAGTTCGCAGGCACAAACGAGCGTGATGTAGTAGTAGAGAGCACTTCGAGAGGAGAGCTGAACGTCGTCACAACACTTCCGGTAATTGTCGAAGAAAGTAAAACGGAGAACTCTGAAAGCAAAAGTGCCTTGGATGATGCGACAGGAGTCGTGTCTGAAGAGATAACAGAGTCTACGCAGTCTGAGACTATTCTGGAAACCGAGGGTGCAGTCGGAACTGCTGCATCAAGGATAACAGGAAGACAACCTGTACATTTAAGCCAGATAAGCAGTGAATCTACAACGAGTGACCGGATTTATGCACTTTTTGATTTCCTGATTAGTGAAGGTTTCTCGCCTGAAGCTGCTTCTGGAGTGATTGGTAACATAGCTGTTGAATCAACGTTCAATCCGACGGTGGTCAGTTCCTCCGGATACTATGGGCTTTTCCAGTGGAACACAAGCTCTGGAGGAGGGTACTGGTGGTATGACATCCAGGACTGGCTGTCATACAACGGATACGATTGGAATTCTTTTGAGGGGCAGGTGAAAGCAATGCTGTACTGCTCTAACAGAGGATTCTTAAACGAAGAACGTTTGGCAGAACTGAAGCAACTCAGAAATGTAGAACAAGCAGTAGAACTGTTTGCTGTATATTATGAAGGTTGCACAGGTGGAGGCAGCGTAACCAAGTATTATCGGCCTGGAAGCTATTATCAGGATCTGGAAACTCGCAAGAGCGAAGCTTGGGTTGCATATGCAATGTACAAGGATCAGAGCATGGAGTATAACGGTGAGAAACCGTACTCCAGATAAGTTAACAAAAAAGTTTTAAAAGCGCCAAAGCAAAATATGTTTTTCTGCAATCCTTTATTTTCCCTCACTGCATGTGTGCAGTGGGGGTTCTCCTTTTTTATTCATATTTTAGAGTACTTTTCATAAAATGTTCTGAGAGGAGCTATTAATGGAAAGTATTTTTGTTTCAATTGTCATAAAAATCAAGAAAAATCTAATTGCTATTTTGATGATTTTATTTATTATTATGCTTATTTTATATTCCAAATCAAATATAGAGGCAGCTAAAGATGGAGTAAATATTTGGATAAATCATGTTTTTCCGTGTCTTTTTCCTTTTTTTGTGGCAACAGAGATTTTATGTAATACAAACGTTTTAAATATTTTAGGAAAGTATTTAGAAAAAATAACTAGTAAATTATTTCGTGTTTCAGGTGAGGGAGCATTTATACTAATTATGGGGATTATTTGTGGATATCCAACTGGTGCAAAAATTGTAGCAGATTTAAGAAAACAAAAAGTGTTGACTTTAGAAGAAGCAGAAAGATTAATTGCTTTTACTAATAATTCAGGACCATTATTTATATTAGGGACAGTAGGAGTAAGTCTTCTCAACAATCAGCATTTAGGGTATATTTTGTTAATATCCCATATTATTTCTTGCTTTGTGGTTGGATTTGCTTTTAGAAACTGGAAAAAAGGAATATTATATTCTCAAAATAAAATGGTTGAAAAAGAAAGCAAAAATGTGGATATTAAAAATTTTGGAGAGATTTTAGGAAATAGTGTTAGAAATTCTATTAAAAATATTGTTCATATTGGAGGTTTTATTGTCTTATTTTCAGTTATTATTTCTATATTAAATACTGGTGGAGCTTTTAAACTAATTCCAAATCAAATTCGGAAAATCTGTTTTGGCTGGAATGATTGAATTGACGAATGGCGTGAAAATGATGAGTTTGCTTCCAATTTCTAATTTAACAATTTGCCTGATTTCATTCTTAATTGGATTTGGAGGAATATCTGTATTATTTCAAGTATATAGCATTATTTCAAAAGAGAATATTTCGATAAAACCATATATATATGGAAAATTACTACAGGGAATTTTATCGATGTTTTTTACATTAATTTTAATAAATATTTGAAAAAAGGTTGATTTTTGCAGGAACCATGATATAATAACCACGGAATCCCTAGGGCAGTCGCTCTAGTTCATCATAAATATGCTATTGGTATGCCAATACGCGTGTAATT
The DNA here is from genome assembly GCA_017477355.1 of Clostridia bacterium. Taxonomy (GTDB): domain Bacteria; phylum Bacillota; class Clostridia; order TANB77; family CAG-508; genus Scatovivens. The sequence goes on along the minus strand of JAFUWA010000009.1, from coordinate 15,932 downwards.
TGTAAATGCTAATTTATAAGGAGGAATTGAATATGAAAGGTCGAAAGTTTTATGTGGATGTTATGCAAGACTCCGCAGAAGTAACTGGCTCGTTCATACCATGCATTGTCAAAATTGATGATCAAACCATCAAGTTCGCAGTGGACTGTGGGATGTACCAGGAAAAGGGATATGAAGAACAGAATCAGAATTTCCCAGTTATTCCTGAAAATGTTGAGTTCGTGATTTTAACTCACAACCACGTCGATCATAATGGAAGGCTTCCTTACCTTGTGAGAGAAGGATTCAGGGGAAGAATTTTGACAACAGAAGTGACAAAGCGGATTTTGGGAAGGGCGTTAAGGGACAATGCAAAGGTTATTAGTGACACGAGTAAGCGCAAAAACAAGCAAGTTTTGTATGACACCCAAGATGTTAGCAACACGATGGCATTAGTGGAAGGATATGGTTACAATTATCCTGTTAGAGTCAATGACAACATTACGGTAACATTTATCCCCAATGGACATTTGATTGGTGCAGCTTGTGTTTTAGTCCAGATTCATTGTCCTGGCGAGAGCAAAGATATCAACCTTTTCTTTACAGGAGATTATAATAGCAAGAATATGTTTTTCAAAGTACCTCCTGTAAGAAAATGGATTACGGAGCTTCCGCTGACAATCGTGACAGAAAGTACCTATGGCAATATGGATTCTAGCCAGATTCAGAAATGCTTTAGGAAAAATATCTTACAGGCACTGAAGCAGAAAAAGACTATTATCATTCCAGTGTTTAGCCTTGGACGTGCCCAAGAGATTCTGTATGTTCTGCGCGAGATGAAACACAAGTATCCGAGCTATTTCAATGAAGTTCCAATCTATTATGATGGAAAACTCTCTTTTTATTACACTAAGAAATATTTTGAACTCATGGATGAGGGGTTGGTTCATTTTTATTTTCATAAGAAAGCCTTTATTCCAGAAGACATGAAATATGTAGAAATCGATGAAGGTGCATGTCGTGACGATATTGTAAAAGACTGGAAGTGCAAAATTATCGTAACTACCTCTGGGATGGGATCTTATGGACCGGCTCAAACGTATATACCAGCATTTATTGGAAAGCCGAACGCTTTAATCCATTTTACTGGTTATTGTGCAGAAGGAACGTTTGGGCATACTTTGAAAGCTGCTCCTCAGGGTTCTATTGTAGAAATTGGTGGTTCAAAAACAATCAAACGTGCCGAAGTGGAATACACCAATGAGTTTACTGCCCATGCTAAAGCAGACGAGTTGCTGAAATTCTTGAAAAAGTTCAAAAATCCGCAATTTATAATGGTTAATCATGGAGAAAGTCAGACTAAGGACATTTTTGCGGATAGAATTTTGCAAGAAGTGGGCGTAGAAAATGTTGGAATTCTGGGCAGAGAGTACTTCTATCGGGTAGACCAGAACGGATTTGTGAAGAGCTTAACATCAAAATTTTTGTAATCCAGACGTATTTGAAGGAAATGTAAAGGGGAGCCCCCAGTAGGTAAAACTGCTGGGGGCTTTCCTCGTATTATGCACTTGAAAAATATTTCAATTTATAGTATAATATATACCGTATTTTTGAAAAAATAAAAAAGAAGGAGTGATATAAATAATATGAATTCACTTACTAAGATTGTCCCAAACGTAAAAAAGTATAGTGATTACTTATTTGATATCAATAAAGGAAAAACTCCAATGATGCTATCAGGGCTTACAGATACTGGAAAAGTCCATATGGCATATAGTACAAAATTTTACACAGATAAACCAATTTGTATTATTACTTATAATGAAATGCAAGCAAAAAAAATCAAAAAGGATTTTGCATTTTTTGAAGATCATGTAAGATTGTTTCCAAAAAGAGATGTTGCCAATTTCGATTATATTGCAGAAAGTAAAGATGTAGTGCATGAAAGAATTAGCAATTTAAATGATATCATGGAAAATAAAGTTCCAATTATTATTACAACAATTGAAGCTGTAATGCAAAAAATGATTTCCAAAAAAGATTTATATAAAAACTTAATTACTTTAAAGATTGGAGATGAGATTTCAATTGATAAAATAAAGGAAATACTTGTTTCTTTAGGATATGAAAGATATGATATTATCGAGGGAAAAGGTCAGTTTAGCATTAGAGGCGGAATTGTTGATATAGCGACTTCCAGAAAAAATGGAGTTAGAATTGAGTTCTGGGGAGATGAAGTTGATTCTATAAGAAATTTCGAAATTAGTACAGGAAAATCTACTGAAAATATAAAAGAAGTAAAATTATATCCTGCAATGGAATTTTTATTAACGGATACTTTAGAAAATATTGTAGAAAGAATTTTGGCAAGACCATATACAGTATCAGCTAAAGAAAAAGTTCTAGAAGATGTGGAACAAATTAAATCCGGAGATTACTTAACAAAAGTTGATAAATATTTTGATGATTTTTACACAGAAAGTGAGACTTTATTAGATTATCTTGAAGAAAATACAATTATTTTCTTAGATGAAATTGAGAAGATAAAATCAAGAGCGGAAAATATTTCTAGAGATAATGAGCATTTGAGTAAAGATTTGGTAGAAAAAAATAGAGTTGTACCTCAAATTTTAACAAAAATGGATGATTATTATCTATTTTGTGAAAAAGAGAGTAAGAAACAAACTGTTTATCTTGAAAAACAAGAAATCGGTTATGTTGATAAACAAAGTATGCATGCAAAAAGAAACGGATATAGCTTTAGCTATAGGGAGGTCAACTTTTTTCGTAGTTCAATGGATCTACTGTTTAAGGAATTACAAGAAGCAATTAAAAGAGAAAGAACAACAGTAGTTCTAGGCGGAAGCCCTGAGAATTTAAAGAAAATAGCAGACAGTTTAGCACAGCATGATTTACCATCAGATATTATTCTAAATGATAATGGCACAGATAATTTAGCTCTAGGTAGAGTAAACATTCTACCTGGGGCTTTAAGCGCTGGATTTGAAAATTATGACTTGAATTTATATGTAGTAAGTCTAGACGAAATTTTTGAAAATAAGAAAACAAGAAAAAGAGTTCCAAGCAGTTTTAAAGAAGGCGAGACTATTGTATTTGCTGACTTAAAAGAGGGAGATTATATTGTTCATAGAACACACGGAATAGGACAATACTTAGGTGTTAATACAATTAAAGCTGATGGAGTAACAAAGGATTATATTAAATTAAAATATAAGGATGATGATATTTTATATATTCCTACAGATTCTTTAGATAATATTCGAAAATATATTGGAGCTGAAAATGGAGCTCCCAAGATCAATAGATTAGGTTCTAAGGAATGGGAAAAGACAAAGGCAAAAGTAAAATCTAATTTAAGAGAAGTGGCAGAAGAATTAATTAGACTTTATGCACTTCGTCAAAAAGCAGAAGGATTTGCATTTTCTAAAGATACTACTTGGCAACAAGAGTTTGAAAATAGTTTTCCATATCAAGAGACAGATGATCAGCTAAGATGTATTGAAGAAGTAAAGAAAGATATGGAAAAGCCAAAACCAATGGATAGACTTCTTTGTGGAGATGTTGGGTATGGAAAAACGGAAGTTGCAATTCGTGCAACATTTAAAGCAGTAATGGATGGAAAGCAAGTTGCTTATCTTGCTCCAACAACAATTCTATCTCAGCAGCAATATGATAGTTTTAAAGACAGAATGAAAGACTATCCAATTAATATTGAAGTAATTAATCGTTTTAAAAGTAAAAAAGAGCAAGAAAGTATTGTAAAAAGACTACAATTAGGAGAAATTGATGTATTAATTGGAACACATAGATTATTAAGTAAAGATATTGAATTTAAGAATTTAGGTTTACTAATTGTAGATGAGGAACACAGATTTGGTGTAAAAGCTAAAGAAAAGATTAAGGAATATAAAACAAATGTGGATGTTTTGACAATGACAGCAACGCCTATTCCTAGAACGCTTCATATGTCTATTGTTGGAATGAGAGATATGTCTGTTATTTACGAACCACCTCATAACAGAAAACCAGTTCAGACTTATGTTTTAGAGTATGATGAAGAGGTAATAAAAGAAGCTATCACAAAAGAGTTAGAACGTGGTGGCCAAGTTTTTTATTTATATAACCAAGTAGAAAGTATTGAGTCAAAGGCAAATAGAATTAAGAGTTTGGTTCCTGAAGCCAAAATAGACTATGCGCATGGAAAAATGACAGGTAGCAGTTTGGAAGATATTATGGAAAGATTTGTAAAAGGTGATACAAAAGTATTAGTTTGTACAACAATTTTAGAGTCTGGAATTGATATTCCAAATGCGAATACGATTATTGTTGAGAATGCGGATAGACTGGGATTAGCACAGCTTTATCAAATTAGAGGAAGAGTTGGGCGTTGTGATAAGCAAGCATATTGTTATATTACGTATAGAAGAAGTAAAGCTCTATCAGATGTTGCAGACAAGAGATTAAAAGCAATCAAAGAATTTACAGAATTTGGATCTGGATTTAAAATTGCAATGCGCGATTTGGAAATTAGAGGAGCAGGTTCTCTTATGGGAGAGATGCAACATGGTCATATGGAGCAAGTTGGATATGATATGTATTGTAAATTGCTTGATCAGGTTGTAAAAGAGATTAAAGGAGACATTATTCAAGAAGAGGAAGAGAAGGATGTTCAGATTGATTTAAATGTTTCAAGTTATATTCCTGATGATTATTGTTCAGATTCTAGCCAAAAAATTGATATTTATCAAGATATTGCGTTAAGTAAAAATGAAGAGGATATTGAGGTTGTAAAAGAGGACTTAAAAGATAGATATGGCTATATTCCAACGGAGATAGAAAATCTATTACAAATTACTAGAATTAGAAATTTAGCAAGACAAAAAAATGTAGTAAAAATTGCCCAAAGAGGAAACAATATAGTATATCACTTTGATCCAGATAGTTTTAATCCAGAGATTGTAATGACGTTAATTGCAAAATTTAAAAATAGAATTAAGTTTTCAAAAGGAGCAATTCCTTATTTGACGTTTAGTTTAAATGGAGAAGATTGTTTAGAAGAAGTAAAAATTTTGTTGGAGGTTTTGTAATGGTAATTACTAGTAAAGAGAATGAATTAGTAAAACATATTAGAAAATTAAGAGATAAAAAATATCGTGATGAAGCTGGAGAATTTATTGTTGAAGGAACCAAAATGATTGAAGAAGCAGTTCGTGAAAATGCAAAAATCAAAATGATTGTTGTTTGTGAAGAATTAAATCAAAATCCACTTCGAAAAGAAATATTATATAAAATAGCTAAGGAAAAAATTATTTATGTGAATGATAAGATTTTTAAAGTATTAACAGATGTTACAACTCCTCAAGGTATTCTTGCAGTTATAGAAAAAAGTAAAGACAATGAAATTGACTTTTCAAAAGATTTATTTTTAGTTTTAGATAATATTCAAGATCCAGGAAATATGGGAACGATTTTAAGAACTGCAGATAGTGTACTTCTTACGCAAATTATTGTTCCAAAGGGAAATGCAGATTGCTATAATCCTAAAGTTGTTCGATCTACAATGGGAGCAATTTTTAGAGTAAAAGTAATTGAGGTAGAGGATTTAGCAAAAACAATAAAAGAGATGAAAAAACATAAAATTCAAATTTTGGCAACAGACTTGGCAACTGATGAAACTATCTATGATGTTAGCTATAAGAAAAGCGCAATTGTAATAGGGAACGAAGGAAATGGAGTTTCAAAAGAAGTTTTAGAATTAGCAGATAAAAAAATTAAGATTCCAATGCCTGGTAAAACAGAAAGCTTAAATGCAGCTGTTGCAACAGGAATTATACTCTATCATGCGATAAGATAAAGGAGCACAGAAGTGCTTCTTTTTTGTAATATAATTGTAATATATCATTGATTTTTGTTAGGAACCGTGATATAATGCGCACGAAGATACTTGGAAGAGTATTTTTGAGTCCTATCAAATGTGATGTGAAGGAGGTATCAACAATGGTAATGACAGCAGATGTGCGGAGGTTCTTCGAATACTTAAAGACGTGCAAGGGCAAGTTCTTCGGAATGAACGTGCTCACGCTTCCGGGGTTTATCAGTATCTACCTGAACTATGATACAGATTATAACCCTTTCCGGAACGCAATCTTGAATTGTTCGATGAAGCTCGAGAAGGAAATGACAGTCGATTGCTTGAAGTTCATTAAAGAGCATTCGGAAGGAAACCCTGTTTACAGCGAACTGAATGAGGAGGAATTGCTGGGAAAAAGAGTCAAAGTTTCAAAACCGTTGGATGTAGTTTTAACTGAGGCACTAAATCAGAAGTTCGACAACTTGCATGAGTTTATGTTCTTCGTTTTAAGTACTAAGTGGAAAACTGCGAAGAGTACCATTGTCTCGTATTTTGAAAGAGTCTATGAAGTTGATTTCAACGAGATGATGAAGATTGCCAAAAGTCGACTTGCAGAGCTGGATGAAGAAGAGGAGGAGTATCAGTTATCTGAAAACCTTTCAAAGTATGCAAGGGTGATTGATGGCAAGAGAGAAGACTACAAGCTTTTTGTTGGTGAAGACTACAAAGATACCATTTGGGGAAACTTCTTGAAGCTCAGAACACGTAGCTTAATTCTGATTATTGACCACTTGGCAAGAATCGAAAAGTATGCGTATAACATGGCTTATGAAGTATGCCACGATATATCTTGTAGCACGAGGAACGACATTGTTTTGATTGAAGTTGATGTTCAAAAGATAGTGCAATATTGTGTTGACGAAGAAGAGTTTGTTGAAGCAATCCAGAAAGCGGTTGAGAATCTGCTTTCATTGAAGGATAAGGAAAAGTTAGTGATTTACCTTAAGAATTACAATGTCCTTCTCAAAAACAGAGGAAATGGTTTTAGTTATCTTTTCTATACATTCCCTCTGTTCCAGGACGAAGAGCTTCATTTTCTGATTGCATTTGATGAAGATGAAGTGAAGGCAGTTTCTGGAAATAACCGCTTCTTGTACTACTTCGAACTCTTTGATTGTGCTATTCCCGAGAAAGAAGAGTTTGTGCCGTATATTCTGGGAGAGACCTTTTCTCTTGTTCTTTATCATGGGGTTTATGCTGATAAGAATGATATTGAAAGAGCTCTCCAGTACGTAAAAGCACTCAATTTCGGAGGAAGCATCAACGGAACTGACAGCTTGCTTGATTTTGCAATGGCATATGCTAATAGCCAGGGAAGAAACGAAATCTTGGAAAGTGATTATATGGAGCATTTCAAAATCAATTTCCATGAACAGGAGAAACAGTCTCTTGGTTATAAAATGCTTGTTGCTTATCATGAAGCGGGGCATTTTGTGGTTTCTCGCTTCTGCCAGCACTATAAGGCGATTTATTCTGACTTGATTTCTACGGTATCTGTGTCTGATACTGGCGGAGTTAATGTACTGGAATCTGATGAATCTGCATTTGAGAGCAATGACTACAACTTTTATCTGGAAAGTTTGGCAATGGAGCTTGCGGGAAGAGCTAGTGAGGAACTGTATTTAACCGCAATTAGCGCTGGCGCAGTATGTGACCTCGAACAGGCAACTGCGGTTGCAACTGCTATGATTGCTAAATTTGGTCTGGATAAGTCCAAGGATTTTAAGATTAAGGGAAATGAAAACCTGAAATCTGAAAAGTCTCTGAACGAAGTGTCCGAAAAGGTTGACGCTCTGCTTGAAGAAGCGTATGAGTTGGCAACTGAAATGCTACAGGAACATGAAGAGTATGTGCATAGCCTTGCTCAGATTTTGCTGGAAAAACGGATTATCAGTCGTAAAGAGATTCTAAGCATGGAATACGAAGAAGACGGAAAAGTGCTTTTAAGAATTGAAGAAGAGAATTGACATCACGTGAAAAGATGCTAGTTTGTGTCTAAAAAAGAAAGGGCCACCTGTAAAGGTGGTCCTTTCTGATAGTTATTCTTTATTTTCCATTAATATTTTTAAAATTTCTGGATATATTTTTTCTGCATTTTTATTCCAATTGTTAACGATTTGTTTTGCTTGATCTTTAGAATCTGCAAAAGTTTCTATATTAAAAATAGTTTGACTATTTTCAATGATTTTGCAAGTAACAGTAAAATTTGTTTCTGTGATTGGAGTATATCTTGCATAAACTGAGAATTCATCTTTGATTTTATTATATTGTTCTTTAAAACTACTATCCACTTTTAGTTTGATAATTCCTGGAAGCATATCAATAGTAAGTTCTAAGGCATTTTTTCCTTCTTCTGTTAATTCAATAATTTCATCATCATTTTGAATATATTTTAAAATAAATTTATCGTCAAGTAAGTCTTGTAAAAATTGCTGAAAATCAAAGTAATTCATGTCTGAAATTGAAATTACAAGTTCTAGTAATTCTTTATAACTTACAGGATGATTTACTTTTTGTAAAATGTACAAAATTAAAAGTTTGTTGTCTGCTAATCCTTCGTTTATTTTAGCCATTTTCGTCAAGCCCCCTTTGCAAACATAATTTTCCTATCGGAATTATATCATATCCTATTTTAAAAATCTACCATTTTTTAAAAGAAATATAAAAATGTGAGAATACTTAAGGAATGGAGACTTCCAGCAAATTATAATGCTAAAGGATGTCGACCGACGCAAAGTATTCGAATATTTAGTATATTTCTTGTTAATACTTGTCAAATTAATGAAAATATAATATAATCTATCTTGTAAAAAAGGAAGAAAAGAGGTTTTTTTATGAGAATCATATTAGCATCAAAATCACCAAGAAGAAAAGAGTTAATGGATTTAGCTGAATTTAATTATGAGATATTGCCATGTACGGCAGAAGAGATTTGGGATGAAAGCTTAACAATAGAAGAAAATTCGAAAAATTTAGGATATCAAAAAGCTAAAAATATTTTTGATAATACACAAGGTGATAGAGCAATTGTTGGATCAGATACAGTTGTTGTAATAGATGATGAAGTCTTACGGAAAACCTGAAAATAGAGAAGATGCAATAAGAATGTTAAGAAAATTACAAGGAAGAAGACATAGCGTATTTACTTCTTTAAGTGTTATTATAGAAGAAAGAGGAGAAGTAAAAGAATATAAAGAAGTTACTGAGTCTTATGTTTATGTAAAACCAATGGAAGAATCAGAAATTATCAATTATATAGATACTTACAATGTAATGGATAAGGCTGGAAGTTATGCAATTCAAAGTAAGTTTGCAGTATATATTGAAAAAATTGAAGGAGATTATAATGCAATTATAGGATTACCAATTCATAGATTATATGACATATTCAAAGAAAATGAGATATGGTAAGAAATACAAGAGATTAGAGACTGAAAGATAAAGATTAGAGGGTTCAATATGAAAAAAGGTACAAAAATAGCGATTGCAGTAGTAATAATTGTTGCAATCGTTGCAGTAGTGATATTTGTAGTAAATAAAAATAAACATCAATTAGAAACATATATAAAGCCTGAGTATAATTATTTTGCAATGTATTCAACTGAAGGAAAAGTGGGTGTTGTAGATAAAACAGGAAAGGTTTTAATTAAACCAGAATATTTAGATGTATTTATTCCCAATCCATCAAAACCGGTTTTTGTTTGCTATACTAACAGCGATTCTTATAAGTTTCTAAATGGAAAAGGAGAAGAACTTTATAAAGAATATGAAGGAGTTACAGCCCTTCAAACATCTGAATTAAATCTTGATTTTGAAAAAAATGTATTAAGATTTAGAAAAGATGATAAATATGGTTTAATTGATTATGATGGAAATATTGTTGTTAGTGCTAGTTATGATGAGCTAACAAGTTTGAAAAATAGACCTGGAGAAATATTGGCTAAAAAGAGTGATAAAGTCGGAGTTTTAGATGCTCATGGACAAATTAAAATTGAGCTAACATATGATTCTATTATTGGAGATGAGTACTTTACAGAAGAATACGGCTATACAAAAGCTGGATATATTGTTGGAACAAAAGGAGAAAATGGATTTACATATGGATATTTGAACAATTTTGCAGAAAAAGTATTAGATGGAAATTTTGAATCTATTTCTAGAGTTTTAAAATATGATGATGATAATGTTTATTTGATTGTTATGACAAATGGTAAGAAAGGAGTATACAAAAACTCTAAAAAGATTATTGATCAAAATTACCAAAATATTAATTATGCAGATAGTTCAAAAATATTTGTAGTAAAGAGAAATTCTAATTATGGAATTTTTAATACAAGTGGAAAAGAAATTTTACCTGTAAAATATAAGGCCTATAATTTAGCAGGGGACTATATTTCTGTTGAAAATGTAAATGGTCAAAAAGAACTTTATGATGTCAATGGAAATAAAGTAAGTAATTTAAATTATAAGTCTGTACAAGCTTCACGGAAACAAGAATAGCTATATTGCAATTGATGATAATGGCTTCTACAGTATCATTACAGATGGAGAAACAATTTCAGAAAATTATACATATATTGCATATGCTTTTGATAATTATTTTATTTTTAGAAATCAAGATGGATTTTATGGTTTACTTGATATTTATAGAGGAATACAAATTGAGCCAAATCAGTATACATTTATGCTAAAAGTAGATGGAAAAAATGCAATTGAAGCTGTAACTGCAGATGGGATGGGAGATATTTATTCTTCAGAATTAGAAAAAGTACTGTCAATTCAAAATGCAGTTATTGAAGAAATAGATGAAAATTATACAATTATTCACTCTAATAGTGAAAGTGGCTATATCAACAGAGAAGGACAAGTTGTATCTAATTTGGAAGTTTATCCAAAAAATGAAATTTTTGCATTTGAAGAAAACGAAAAATGGGGATACAAAGATAGCAAAGGAAACGTTGTTGTAGAACCAATTTATGATTTTGCAATTGATATTAATGAGTATGGATTTGGTGGCATTATTTTGAATGGAAATTGGGGAATTATCGATTCAAAGGGAAAAGTTGTAAAAACTCCAACTTTTACTTTGGATACTTATTATTTACCGATTTTTATTGGCCAATATATGTTAGAAGTATCAGATACATATCATTGTTTAGAACTAAATTAGGGGGGAAAAATGGAAGGCAATAGACCAATTTTAGTAATTGCAACAATGGACGCTGAGTTTAAGTTGTTAAAGGAAAAATTGGAAAGCTTAAGATTTTCAAAATTAAATAATAAATATCACTGCTATGAAGGATTTATCAATCATTATCCTGTTGTGATTTGTAATTGTATGGAAACTGCGATTAATGCCACGATTGCAACAACACTTGCTATTCAAAAATATAAGCCTAGTGTAGTTATTAATGAAGGGGTAGCAGGTGGACATGGATTAAATATTCATAAAGGTGATATTGTAATTGGAGAAAATTGTATTAATATATTGTCTTACGGAACACCAATCAAAAAAGAGGGAGAAGGAAGTAATACTCTAGAGTGGACTTTAACAAACTTTTTTGCCGGAGAACCTAACAGGTTAGTTTATCAAAGAGCAAGTGCTAAGTTAATAAGAATAGCAAAGAATATTGAATATTTAGAGGGAAAAGTACATGTCGGAACAATTGGAAGTGGAGATATTTGGGATAGAGAATATGATAGAATTATGATGCTAAATCAAAAATATGGAACACTTTGTGAAGACATGGAAGCAAACTCTGTTTATATTGTTGCTAATCAGTTTAAAATTCCAGTGATCGGAATTAAAATCGTATCTACTAATGAAATTTTAGAGGAAAGATATGAGAGAAGTACAGGAAATAAATTGCAAGAATTTTCTTATGAATTAATTAAGAGAATTATTAAAGATTTTAAAAAGTAAGGAGCCAATAATTATGAAAACAGTAGTAATTGGAGGAGGCCCAAGTGGAATGATGGCAGCCATAACGGCTGCCTCTAAAGGTGATACGGTTGTTTTACTAGAAAAGGAAAAATCGCTTGGAAAAAAGTTACTAATTACAGGAAAAGGAAGATGCAATATTACTAGCTCACTTGATATGAGTGAGTTTATTAGTAATATACCTGGAAATGGTAAATTTTTATATAGTTGTTTTGAAGAATTTACAAATCAGGATATTATTGAGTTTTTAAAAAAACATGGCTTAGAGGTAAAAAACGAGCGAGGAAATAGAATTTTTCCTGTAACCGATAAGGCACAAAGTGTATTAGATTGCTTTATAGAAGAACTAAAAGAGAAAAATGTGAATGTTAGAACTAATTGTGAAGTAGTGGAAATAAAAGTTCAAAATGAGGAAGTAGTTGGAGTTTACCTTGGAAGTGGAGAAGTTGTGAATGGTTCCAAAATAATTTTAGCTACTCGGTGGAAAAAGTTATCCCAGAACTGGATCAGATGGTTCTGGTTATAAAATAGCTAAGAAATTAGGACATACGATTGTAGAACCTAGAGCTTCTATCATTCCGCTAGTTGCAGAAGAGAAATTGTGTCAAAATCTTCAAGGACTAAGTTTGAAAAATGTAAAAATTTCGATAAAAGATTTAGAAAAAAATAAAGAGATTTATAGTGATTTCGGAGAGATGTTATTTACCCATTTTGGAGTAAGCGGGCCTACGATTTTGAGTAGTTCTGCACATCTAATCCGTTATAAAGAAATAGCAAGAAAATTGGATGAGAACAAGATAAAATTAGTAATAGATTTTAAACCAGCTCTTTCTTTAGAAGAATTGGATAAAAGAGTTTTAAGAGATTTTGAAGAGTTTAAAAATAAAGATTTTAGAAATAGTTTGGAAAAATTATTGCCACAAAAATTAATTCCAGTGATAGTGGACTTATCAGAAATTAATCCATATAAAAAAGTAAATGAAATTTCTAAAGAGGAAAGAAAAAGATTAGTAGAATTACTAAAGAATTTTGAAGTTATATTAAAGGGATTTAGACCAATTGAAGAAGCGATTATTACAGCAGGTGGAGTTTCCATAAAAGAAATTAATCCTAAAACAATGGAATCAAAAAGAATAAAGGGATTATACTTTGCTGGAGAAATTATTGATGTTGACGCCTATACAGGAGGCTTTAATTTGCAAATTGCTTATTCAACGGGATTTGTGGCAGGAAATTCATAGTGGGATATGCAGGAAATGGTGACGGTACTAAATTCCCATTTCCTACAAGGAGAATGATATGTTTAAAACAATTAAGGAATCAGTTTCGGGTGAAATTGTAGAGAAAAAATCTAAATTCATAGCTAATATTTTTTATGTTGAGTCTGTAGAAGAAGCTGAGAATAAAATTGCAGAGATTTCTAAGAAATATTTTGATAGCAAACACAATTGTTATGCATTTAGTATTTATACAGAAAATGGAATAGTTAATCGTTTTTCAGATAATGGAGAACCATCTGGTACAGCAGGTGGACCAATGCTAAATATTATTAATTCCTTGGGATTATCAAATATTTTAGTAATTGTTACGAGATATTTTGGAGGAATTTTACTGGGAACAGGAGGCCTAGTTAGAGCTTATTCTGAGGCAACCAACATTGCACTAGAAAAGGCTGAGATAATTGAAATGGATTTGGGCATATCAGCTTACGTAGAAGTGAGCTATAGCGATTTAAATAAAATTAAATATTATTTCGAACAAAATGGCATTGAAATGGTTCATCAAGAATTTAATGAGAATATAAAAATTTTTATAAATTTACAAGAAAATAAATTTGATGAAATTGTTGGAAATAAAGAGAATTTTAATTTTAAGATTTTGTCTTTTGGTAAAATAAAGAAAAAATATATAAAAAATATGGACAATTTGTAAAATTATATATATAATAAAGGAAAATTGGGATTATTGGAGGCGCTTTTGATATGTATGAAAGGAATGCGATAGTCTTAGAAAGATATTTCTATGGAATATTTAATTTTAAGAGTAGCAGTAATTTAAGAGATAATTACTATAATTACCGTAAGCTATTTGAGTGTTATGGAGTTCTTTGTGATGCCAAAGAAAAAGAAAGTACTTGTCAAAGAGAGTTTGATGAAGCAACAAAAGAAGTTGCAAGACTACAAAAGAATCAAGAAAAATTATACAATAAAAGCGCAAAATTTGAATATAGTAGATATATTATTTTCTGTAATACTACAGAAAAAACAGAAGATATAGAAAAACATTTAAATAAGGTAAATGAAGATGTTCAGAAAAACAATGAAGAATTAAGAGAATTAGGAGAGAACCTTGTAAAAGCTGTTTCAGATTATAATCAAAAAGAGGCAAATTTAAAGGAAGCAAAAGAAGCAAGAGATTGCGCACAAAGAGATTATGATGAAACATATACAAAAGCTAAAGAATGCTACGACGCAATAACAGAAGAATTATTAGATAGTACAAAACAATTTATTAAATCAGATAATAAAGATAATAAAAAGGAATTACAAGAAATATTTGAAGATAATGGAAAAAAGGAAAGAAATCAATTTGATCCAGATGTTATTTCAAATACAATTATTAAGAGCTTAGAAATATATAAAATTGAAATGGATATATACTTAGCAGGTTATGATAGAATTTCTAAGTTATTTGAAGAGATTGAAACAGATGCTGTTAAAACAGATAAACACACAAAATATTATAAAGATTCAAAGGCAAAATTAGACTTTTTAAGTGCTGAAAAAGATTATATTGTTCAATTCTTAGATAATGAGAGAATTGGAGCTATTTATGATAAAAAAGCACATAGAAAATTGATGTTAGAAGCTTGTAAGAAGTTTGTTTTAGACTTTGCTCAAATCGAAAAATTATATGATATTATTATCAAAGAAGCAGCAGGAAGATCAACAAAGAAAATTTATAAAGAAAATTACAATAAGGAATACTTAATTGACCTTGAAGAATCATCTGTAGAGCCAAGTTTGGATACAGGAAAAATGAGACAAGAGGCAATTGCATTTGTAAACTTGAACTATTGGAGAGCAGCTGGAATGCAAAGCGTTTACAGTACTTTTGAGGAAGTAGTAACAACAATTTATGAAAAAGACTTATCTGAATTTATGCCTGAACCTGAACCAGAGATTGAAGAAATAGAAGAAACTGCTGTTGAAGCAGAACCAGAAATTCAAGTGATAGAAGAAATTGTTGCTGAAGCAGAATCAGAGATTCCAGAGATAGAAGAGGTTGCTGTTGAAACAGAGTCAGAAGTTGAAAAAATAGAAGAAAATGTCGCTGAAGCAGAATCAGAAATTCCAGAGATAGAAGAGATTGCTGTTGAAACAGAATCAGAGGTCCCAGAGATAGAAGAGATTGCTGTTGAAGCAGAATCAGAAGTCCCAGAGGTAGAAGAGAGTGTTGTTGAAGAAGAAGCAGAGGTTCCAGAAATAGAAGAGATTGCTATTGAAGAAGAACCAGATGTCCCAGAGATAGAAGAGATTGTTGTTGAAGAAGAACCAGAGGTTCCAGAGATAGAAGAGATTGTTGTTGAAGAAGAACCAGAGGTTCCAGAAATAGAAGAAACTACTATGGAAGCAGATTCTGAAAATGATGAAGTAGAAGAGATTCCAGAAGAACAAATAGTAGTAGATGATAAACCTAGATCAAGAGTATTATATTATTCTTCAAAAGTCGATTTAGCAAATGCGATTTACTATTCTTTGCAAAGAGAATTTTCATCATCAACAGAAGATTCAACAGAAGAGGAATCAGAAGAAATATATGAAGTTCCAGAAAGAGTTCAAGAGATTCTCGCTAATGTTCAAGAGGAAGAAGATTCACAAGATGATGAACTAGAAACTGAAGAAACAATATATGAATCAGATGATGAAGAAGAGGAAGAAATATTAGAAGAAAACGAAGAAGATTTGGAGATAGAAGATTCTCTTCTTGAAGAAATTGAAAGTATAGAACCAGAAGAAAGACAAGATACTTCTGAAGAATTTGATGAATCTGTTTCAGAAGAGGATGATGAATCAGAAG
>JAFUWA010000002.1 GCA_017477355.1 Clostridia bacterium | reverse complement strand
TTAACGTATGGAAATCCCGTATTTTTGGATATTTGCGTTGATACAAATACAGATTTAATAAATCAAGGTGTTACGCCTAAATTGGAAGATTTTGGTGAGAATCAGGCAAAGCTAATTGAAAGACATTCTAAATACATGGATACAGATGTATTAGAACTTGCCTATTTATTGGCATATATTGGAAAATGGAAAACAGAAGAAATACTAGATATCAAAGAAAAAACGAATATCGTAAAAATATCTGTTACAGAATACAATAACTTTTTGGAACATAGTTTTATCATCAAAGATAATAATGGATATTATATGACAAATATTGTTAGAAAAGCATTTTATGAAAATATTCCAAAAGAATTAATGAAAGAATTTGAAAAAGTTCTTTATTCTCATGCTCAAGAGAAAATTGAATCGAAGAAGAATTCAATTGAAATTGTAGAAGAAACAACCAATTATACCAACAGATTTATCAATCATATAGATGAACCAAGTGAAGAAAATCTGAAAAGATATGATGAGATAAGAAAAGGTATCTATGATTTATTTGAAAAAGGATTATATCAAGATGCCATCAACCAATTTAATAGTTTTAGTGATTATTTTAAAACGAAAGATGATTCTTATATTAGATTTAAAATAAAAGCAGATGTGGATCAAGCATATATACAAACATTCTTTGGAAATTATTCTCAAGCGATACAATTATTATTACATCTTCAATTGATTATTCAAAAAGTATATGGAGAATTAAGTATAGAAAATTTAAATATTTTGAAGAAATTGGCTCAAAATTATTATGAAAACAAAGAATATATAGATGCTGTCAAGTTTTATTATGAATCTTTCTTTATTTCCAAGAAAATATATGGTGAAAACAATTTGGAAACCATTATGGCTTTTGAAGATGCACTATATCATAGTTATAAGAAAATGGGGGCATTAGATTTTTCTTATGAAAAAATAAATGTAGACATTGAAGATAGAGAAAAATATACTTGGAATAAGTATCAATTAGATACGATTGATTTAAATGATAAAAATGGAATAGAAGTTCTTGAAAAAATATATAATGCAAAGTTGAAAGCGTTAGGAATAAACCATGAAGAAGTGATTAAAACAAATGTAAAATTAGGAGAATCACTTGCACTATGGTATGGAAACCATATAGAAGAGCTCCATGACTATATTTTTCATAAAAAGAATTATAATAAGGATTTTGCTAAGAATTATTATGATTGTGCTAGAGCATTAAAACTTTTTTTAGATAATTGCCAAAAAAATTATCAAGTAGCTATTAAACTATATGGAAAAAATGATAAAAAAACATTAGAAGCATACAAAAATTTATGTGAAGCTTATGTAATAACGTATGATAGTAAGGGATTAAAGAAATATAGAAAATTATATAAGAAGTATTTAGAAATCTATGGGGAATATCATCATAAAACGATAGAAATATTGATAAAAATTCATACAATTTATTTTCGTGAATTTAATGCAATAAAAGCTCAAAAAACAGGAAAAGAAGTATACGAAAAATGTAAGAAGGTATATGGGGAAGAGAGTGCAATAACTAAAAAGGCATTTTCTGAATACGAAAGTATTAAATCGGCATCAGAGACTACTGCAAAAAATCACAATCTTGGAAAAATAACATCAGTTATTGCATTTGTATTTATGAATTTTATAGTAAAAATTCAATATAAGCTAATATATAATATAACCTTGAAAAAACTGATGAAACAAGCAAAAAAATAAAACAGAATTAGAAAATTTGATAAAATATAAATTTAGTGATATGATATTTAAGCAATTAACTTGTTTATAAATTTTTTATATAGAAAGGGAGGAATATTTTATGGCAGATGAAAACAAAATTGTTGAAAATGTAGAAAGCTTCAAGACAATGTTTGTAAGAGTACAAAAAGCGCAAAAAGAGTTTTCAAAATTTTCACAAGAACAAGTAGACAAAATATTTCTAGCAGCAGCACAAGCTGCAAATGCAGCCAGAATTCCTTTAGCAAAATTAGCAGTAGAGGAAACTGGTATGGGGGTAGTGGAAGATAAGGTTATTAAAAACCATTATGCTTCTGAGTACATTTACAATAAATACAAGGATGAAAAAACTTGTGGTGTTGTAGAAGAGGATAAGTCTTACGGAATTAGAAGGGTGTTGGAACCAATTGGTGTTATTGCAGCAGTAATTCCTACAACAAATCCAACTTCAACAGCAATATTTAAAACATTAGTATCTTTGAAAACAAGAAATGGAATTATTATCAGTCCACATCCAAGAGCAAAGAAATCAACAATTGAAGCAGCAAAAGTTGTATTAGATGCAGCAGTAAAAGCAGGAGCTCCAAAGGATATTATTGGTTGGATTGATGTTCCATCTTTAGAGTTAACAACACTTTTAATGCAGTCAGCAGATATTATTTTAGCAACAGGTGGTCCTGGAATGGTAAAATCAGCTTATTCTAGTGGAAAACCAGCAGTAGGTGTTGGTGCAGGTAATACTCCTGCAGTAATTGATGATACAGCAGACATTGTTTTAGCTGTTAATTCAATTATTCATTCTAAAACATTTGATAATGGTATGATTTGTGCTTCAGAACAATCAGTCATTGTTTTAGAGCCTATTTATGATGCTGTCAAAGCAGAATTTACAAAACGTGGATGTTATTTCTTAAATCCAGAAGAAACAGAAAAAGTGAGAAAAACAATTATTATCAATGGTGCATTAAATGCAAAAATTGTTGGACAAAAAGCTAGCAAAATTGCAGAACTTGCTGGAGTAAAAGTACCAGAGACTACTAAAATTTTAATTGGAGAGGTAGAAAGTGTAGAGTTATCTGAAGAATTTGCACATGAAAAATTATCTCCAGTTTTAGCAATGTATAAAGCAAAAAGTTTTGATGATGCAGTAAAGAAAGCTTGCCACTTAATTGATGATGGTGGTTTAGGACATACTTCATCATTATACGTAAATACAATTACAGAAAATAAAAAAATTGAAAAATTCTATAATACAATGAGAACTTGTAGAGTATTAATTAATACTCCATCTTCACATGGTGGTATAGGAGACCTTTATAACTTTAAACTAGCACCATCTCTAACACTTGGATGTGGTTCATGGGGTGGAAACTCTGTATCAGAAAATGTTGGAATTAAACATTTATTAAATATTAAAACAGTAGCTGAAAGGAGAAATAATATGCTTTGGTTTAGAGCACCTGAAAAGGTTTATATAAAGAAAGGTTGCTTACCTGTAGCCTTAGAAGAATTAAAATACGTTTTAAATAAGAAAAAAGTATGTATTGTAACAGATACATTCTTATTTGAAAATGGCTATACAAAAGTAATTACAGATAAATTAAATGAATTAGGAATTGAGCATACAACATTTTCAAATGTTGCTCCAGATCCAAATTTAAGTTGCGCTCAAGAAGGTGCAAAATTAATGAGCGAATTTAAGCCAGACGCTATTATTGCTCTTGGTGGTGGATCTGCAATGGATGCAGCTAAAATTATGTGGGTTCTATATGAGCATCCAGAAGTAGACTTCATGGATATGGCAATGCGTTTTATGGATATTAGAAAAAGAGTTTATACTTTCCCTAAAATGGGTGAGAAAGCTTACTTTATTGCTGTTCCAACATCAAGTGGAACTGGCTCAGAAGTAACACCATTTGCTGTTATTACAGATGATACAAATGGTGGAAAATATCCACTAGCTGATTATCAATTAATGCCAAATATGGCAATTGTAGATGCAGATTTGATGATGAATGCACCAAAAGGATTAACATCAGCATCTGGAATTGATGCTTTAGTGCATTCTATTGAAGCTTATGTTTCAATTATGGCTACTGAGTTTTCAGATAGTATGGCATTAGAAGCAATTAAATTGATATTTGAATATTTACCACGTGCTTATAGTGAAGGAGCAAATGATCCAGTGGCAAGAGAAAAAATGGCACATGCAGCAACACTTGCTGGTATGGCTTTTGCAAATGCTTTCTTAGGAATTTGTCACTCAATGGGACATAAATTAGGTGCTTTCCATCATTTACCACATGGTGTAACAGTTTCATTAGTATTAAATGAAGTAATGAAATTTAATGCTGTAGAGGCTCCAACAAAAATGGGAACATTCCCACAATATGACCATCCAAATGCTTTAAGAAGATATGCAGAAATTGCAGAATCTTTAGGAATTACTGGAAAAGATGATAACGAAAAATTAAATAAATTATTAGTAAAAATTGATGAATTGAAGGATAGCATCGGAATCAAACATACAATTAAAGATTATGGTATTAAAGAAGAAGACTTTTTAGCTACTTTAGATGAGATGAGTGAGCAAGCATTTGATGATCAATGTACAGGTGCAAACCCAAGATATCCATTAATTAGCGAGATTAAAGATTTATATCTAAAAGTATATTATGGAGAATAGGGAAAATGGGACGTACCACTTTTCCCAAAATATAAGAGTAAGTGGTATATAAAGGAGGTTCAAAAATGGAATTAAATTTAAATAATCCAATTGCTGAAAGAAAGACAAAAACTGTTTACAGAGATGAAAATAAAACAATTAAATTGTTTGTAGAAGATTATTCAAAAGCAGCTATTTTAAATGAAGCATTAAATCAAGCACGTGTAGAGGAAGGAACAAATCTAAAAGTACCAAAGCTATTAGCAGTAACAATGGTAAATAATAGATGGGCTTTAGTTTCAGAGCATATTGAAGGAAAAACTTTAGAAAGCTTAATGAAAGAACATCCAGAAAGAGAAGAGGAATATTTAAATCGTTTTATTGATATTCAATTAAATGTTTTAGATCATAATGTTCCAATGTTAAGTCAAATTAAAGAAAAATATAAAAGAAGAATTAATGGAGCAGATAATATTGAATATAATACAAAATATGAGTTATTGCAAAGATTAGATGGAATGAAAACACATACAAAACTTTGCCATGGAGATTTTAATCCAAGTAATATTGTTATTACAGAAAATGATGAAGCATATATTATTGACTGGGCACACGTAACACAAGGAAATGCGTCAGCAGATATTGCCAATACTTACTTATTATTTGCTTTAGACGGAAAACAAGAATTAGCAGATAAATATTTAGATTTATTTGCTGAAAGAAGTGGTATTGAAAAATCTTATATTCAAAGATGGATTCCAATTGTTGCAGCTGCAGAAAAATCAAAAGGAAAATTAGAAGAGCAAGATTTCTTGGATAAGTGGATAGATGTTGTAGATTTCGAATAAGAAGTTTAACAAATAATCTCAAATAGATTACATTTTCATAACATTACTGGAAGTTATTGACATTTTTTAGGTTATGGTATAAAAATAAATTAAGAAGTTAATTTATTTTTAAAGGAGAAACAAAAGATGGCAGGGAAAAATAGTGAAAATGTTAAAGTTCCTACAAAAAACTGGTTGACTACTTTATTATTATGTTGGTTTTTAGGATTTTTAGGAATCCATCGTTTATATGCAGGAAAAATTGGTTCAGGATTATTAATTGCATACTGGACAGTTATAGCTGCATTAGTAACCAATTTAAATGCATATTTAGGATTAGCTTGCTTTGTTGGAGTTGGAGCTGTTATAGTAAATGATTTCGTTTTAATTGCAATGAAAAAATTCAGAGATTGCTATGGAAGAGAAATCGTTGATGAAAGATTAAAATAATTGAAGATAAGAAGAAGGTTCCTTAGGGGGCCTTTTCTTTTTCCCTCTTGACAAGTGTGTTATAATATTAATTGATTGGAAATTAAAGGAGGATAAAAAATGAATAAGATTATTCCAGTAACTTTACTTACAGGGTATTTAGGCTCTGGAAAGACAACATTAGTAAATTATGTTTTGAATAACCAAAAAGGGTATAAAGTTGCCGTTATTGTTAATGATATCGGCGAAGTAAATATTGATGCAAGTTTAATTCAAAAAGGGGGAGTTGTAAATCAAACAGATGATAGTTTGGTTCCATTACAAAACGGATGTATTTGTTGTACATTAAAAGTTGATTTAATGAAACAGATTGTAGAACTTGCTAAAACAGGAAAATTTGATTATATTTTGATTGAAGCAAGTGGTATTTGTGAGCCAATTCCAATTGCTCAAACTATTACTGCAATTTCATCAGAAGCAGCTTCATATGGATTGCCTGAAATTTGTAGATTAGATAATGTTGTATCAGTTGTTGATGCTCTTCGTTTAGCAACAGAGTTTGGCTGTGGCTCTTATTTACAAAATGATAATGTAGATGAGGAAGATATTGAAAATTTAATTATTCAACAAATTGAATTTTGTAATTTAATCGTTTTAAATAAAGTAGATGAAATTAAACCAGAAGAGTTAGCAGCTGTCAAAGCTGTTATTAAAAAATTACAACCAAAAGCAGAAATTATCGAAACAAACTACGGAAAAGTAGATATTGCTAAAATTCTAGACACAAAATCATTTGACTTAGAAGCAGTTGCAAGTTCTGCCGGATGGATTCAAGAATTAGAAAATGATGCGAATCAAGAAGAACATGATGAAGAAGAACACGAGCATGAACATCATCATGAAGACGAAGAGGAGCATGAGCACCATCACCATGATCATGATGATGACGAAGAAGATGAGGACCATGATCATGAAGAGCATCATAATTCGCATCACCACCACCATCATCACGAAGGTGGAGAAGTTGAAGAATATGGAATTGGAACATTCGTATATTATAGAAGAGCTCCATTTAATAGATTAAAATTTGAAGATTTTGCACAAGATTTTCCAAATGATACAGTTATCAGATGTAAAGGTATTTTATGGTTCTCAAATGAGCCTGAAACAGGTTATATCTTCGAACAAGCGGGAAAACAAATACAAGCTTATGAATCTGGTCAATGGATAGCTTCTGCTCCACGTCATGAAAGAAAACAATTATTGAAAGAAAATCCGGATGTTGCTAAAGATTGGGATGAAACATATGGAGATAGAATGATAAAACTTGTATTTATTGGAAAAAATATGAATAAAAATGAAATCATCGAAAAATTAGATGGTTGCTTAGATAAATAAGAAATTAAGAAGAATGTAAATTGAATGTAATTTGCATTCTTTTTTTTGTCTTGACATTTCGTCAAAAAGGTTATATTATCCATTCGAGAAAGGAGGCTAATTGGCAGACGTATAAGGTCGGTGGAGATGTTCACGGAACTAGTAACTTGTTAATCCTACTGTACATAGAAAGTGAGGCAAACATGGAAGAGAGAAAATGTGGGATTTCTTTCCAAATCACTCCTCTGGGAGAGATTGAGGATGGAAAAAAATTAAAAGTCTCTATTCAAGTACCATTTGAGGTTGGATGGATAGAGCGGATGAAATTCCTCGTTACAAAAGGCGGGGAAAGAACGACAATTCAGTTAAAACATGTCAGAAATGATGACGAACGACAGATGGTGTACTTTGAAGGAAATGTTGACCTCCCAAATTATGCAATTTACTACTATTGCTTTTCTTTTGAAGCCAATAGAATCTTCCGGTATTTTAAAAGAAAAGATATTACTGATAGAAATTGTGTGACTTTGGAAGAGTGTTGGAAGATGAGCGTTGGATTTGAAACTCCTAGATGGGCAAAGGGTGCAAACATGTATCATATTTTTGTTGATCGATTTAGGAGAGGAGGAGATGAAAAGCTCGAACAACTTCCAAGAAGAGTAATTCATGAAAGTTGGGATGAACCGCTTGTACTCGGACCAGACAAAGACGGAAATTGGAATATTGACTTTTATGGTGGGAATTTGAAAGGTATTGAAGAATGCATCCATTACTTGAAAAATATGGGGATTACGATTCTTTATCTTAGTCCTATTATGAGAAGTCAATCCAATCATAGGTACGATACAGCAGACTATGAAGAAGTTGATCCATATGCTGGTACGAATGAAGGATTGAAAAGCCTTTGTGATGCTGCACACAGATGTGGAATGTATGTGATTCTGGATGCTGTATTCAACCATACTGGTAATGATAGTAAATATTATAACCAGTTTGGAACTTATGAGTCTTTGGGGGCGTATCAAAGCGAAGAGTCTCCATACACGAAGTTTTATCGGAGATATTGGGACGGCACAGGATATCAGTTCAGCTATTGGTGGGGGATGAAGAACTTACCAGAATGTGATGGATATTCTCCGGAATGGAAGTACTATACTTTAGGTGAGAAGGGAGTTATCGATAAATGGTTTGCACTTGGAATCGATGGATTAAGAGCTGACGTAGCAGATGAATTGACAGATGAATACATTGAAGGAATGCGAAGCGCCATTAAAAGAAATAAGCCAGATGGATTTTTCATTGGAGAAGTCTGGAAAAACCCGATGAGAATGAATCGAGGGTATCTTTCTTCAGGAAAAGGAATGGATACTGTCATGAATTATTTGTTTGTCGATAGTTTGATTCGCTATTTTAAGTATGCGGATTGCGACAAACTTAAAGGAACAATTCATGAAATCCAAACAGAATATCCTGAAGATACCATTCTGACTCTGATGAATTTTACATCAACACATGATATTTCGAGGGCAATTGAAATCTTTGGGTGCGACAATTTCCAAAAATATGGAGAGTGGTCTTGGAATTTGCAAAACGACAGCTTAGAGTGGATTCGAGAGCATAAGCTAACAAGACAGCAGTACAAATTCGGGAGAAATATGTTTGAAGCCTACTTGTTTGCGCTAACATTTACTCCTGGTATTCTTTCTATTTTCTATGGAGATGAAGTAGGAGTGGAAGGGATTGGAAACCTTGCCAATCGTGCTACATATCCTTGGGGGAAGAGAGATAAAAAGTTATTGGAGTTTGTAAAAGAATGCTTACGTATCCGCAACAGAGAAGAATATCTGAAAACGGCAGATTGGAATGTTATTTTAATCGATTATGAAAAATTCATATTTGAGCGCACCTGTGAATCTCAAAAAATTCTGGTTGTTGTGAGTAGATCTCATATGGCAATAGAGTATTCTATTCCTGAAGCGTACGAAAATTCAGAAATACTTTTTGCTTTGCACGGAGGAAGAAATAATCTGGGGCCTTATGGGGCAATTGCATTAAAAATTTAACTGGAGCACGTCAAAAGAGTAAGCGGTTTCTATCAAAGGAAATCGCTTGCTTTTTTATAAAATTGTATATCATAAATAATAATTATTTTTTAATAAAAAACTCAAATAAATTGAGAGACAATAAATTTGAGAAGTTAACCAAAACAAATATACTGTGCACATAATTTAATGACGATTTTTTTGTAATAATTTATCGAAATTTGCGATGCGAATAAATCTTGTCGAAAAATGGTTAACAAATAGGTTATTCACAGGGTTATCCACATTATCCACAGAAAAATGTCCACAGAAAATGTGTACGGAAAACGTAAAATTTGTTAACATAAAATTATTTTGACGACAAATTTTAAGAATTTCTTTACAATTGATAAGATAAAGTATATAATATTGTCGTAAAATAGGAAGTCTGTAAAGGATTTTAGAGAATAAAAGGATGTTTAGATGGAAGAAGAGTTAATTCAAAAGAAAGTAAAAAAAGAGAAAAAAACGAGAAGTGACAAAGCAACAAATATTATTTTTGATTGCTTGTCTTTTATTTGTATTATGATTATGGCAGTTGCAATAGTGCCAAAAACATTGCAAAATGATACATTTTATAATGTAAAATGCGGAGAATATATTTTAAAAAATGGAATTTTTCATTTAACGAAGGATCCATTTTCGTGGCATAGTTTGCCATACACATGGCCACATTGGTTGTATGATATTTTTACATTTGTTATTTATTATATATCAGGAAGTCATTGGGGATTGGGATTCTATATTACAACGATTGTTTTAACTTCAATCTTAGGTTTTTGTTTATATAAAACTAGTTTAAAACTTTCTAAAAATAATAAGGTTGTTAGCATGATAACAACTTTATTTACGATATATTTAATGAAACCTTATATTGCTGCAAGAGCACAGTTGGTAACTTTTATATTATTTGTTCTAGAGATATATGTGATAGAAAAGCTTTTAGAAACGAATAAAAAAAGATATGGATTTTGTTTATTACTAATTACGTTATTCATTGTAGAATTACATTGTGCAGTATTTCCGATGGTATTCGTATTTGCTGCACCATATGTTGCTGAATTTATATTTTTATGGCTTCAAGAGTTAGATTTAGACGAAAGAATTTTTAGAGGTATTTTAAGAGCTTTAAAAATTGTTCATATCAAAGAAGAAAAAAGAGCAAAATTTGATGTATTAATTGAAAAGAGCAAAAAGAACGTAGAATCTAGGAAAATTAAAAGAGAAAAGAGAAGAAAAAATCCTTATAAAGTGATTATCAATAAGAATAAAGCACATATTACTTTGATTATCTTTTTAATCATTGCACTTTTTTTGGGATTTTTAAATCCAGCAGGAACAGGGGCGTATACTTATGTATATAAAATATACAAGGGAAATACGACTAGTTCCATCAATGAGCACTTACCTTTAACTTTGATTGAGAATAAAGGATATGCTACAATGTTAGCAATTACATTATTGATCTTGATATTGTTAGATATTAAAATTAGACTTAGTGATTTATTAATGTTTGCAGGAACTTTGTATTTATCTTTAAAATCAAGGCGTCAAGTTTCTCTTGAGCTAATTATGGGAATGCCTCTTTTAGCTAAATTTATAGCAAGTTTTTTTGAGAAATATGATGATAAATTATGTGTTAGATTAAAGGAACTTGCAACAACAATTGTAGGAATGCTAGTAGTAGTAACTTGTGTTACCTTGATTGGAAATGATTTGTATAAACAGAAAAAAATGGAACAATATGTTGATAGTGCAAGCTATCCAATAGAAGCAACAGAGTTTTTATATCAATATATGGAAGAAAACGGGATTCGTTTAGAAGATTTACATCTATATAATGAATATAACTATGGAAGCTATTTGTTATTGAAGGGAATACCAGTATTTATTGATTCTAGATGTGATTTGTATACACCAGAGTTTAATGGAAATCAAGATATTTTTTCAGATGCATTATCAGTTCCTGGATTTAATTCAAATTATCAAGAAGTCTTTGATAAATATGATGTAAGACATGTTATTCTATATAGCGCAGATGATGTTAATATGAAATTGCATCAAGACGAAAATTATGAACAACTTTATAATGATGGATATTTTACAATATATAAAAGAGTGGATTAATTAGTATGGAATTGAAGAAAATTTTTAAGATAATAACAATCATAGGAATTATTTTAATTTTGTTAGATCAAACAAGCAAGATTTTAATTAATAATTATATGGAAAAAGAAATGAAAATAATTCCTAACAATATTTTGACAATTACAAAAGTAGAGAATGAAGGGATGGCTTTTGGCTTAAATAAACAAAATATAGGAAACATAGGATTGTCTGTTATTATTTTGATTGTGATATTTAATTATATTATTGCGCAAAAAGACAGATTAACGAAACCGGTTGTTATTTATTTAAGCTTCATTATTAGTGGCGGTATTTCTAACGTTATTGATAGAATTTTTAAAGGTGCTGTATTTGATTTTATCAAAATTGGCAGTTTTCCAGTATTCAATTTTGCAGATATCTATATTGTTTGTGGATGGATATTGTTCGTTATTAATTTTGTAAAATATACAGCAATTGATATTAAAGCTGAAATTCCAGTGAAAGATAATAATAAAAACAAGAGAAAATAAGATAGACATAATCTAGTAAAAAGAGGAGCGATTGAGTATTGCAAGAAAGAGAATTAATTAAAATCCTTGGTGTGAGTATTGATAATGTGACTAAGGATGAAATGGGAAATAGAATAAAAGAGTTAGTAGAAGAGAGTCAGAAAACTTGCAAAATGGTTGTTTCTCCTAATACAGAATTTATTATGACAGCCTGGAAAGACAAGGAGTTTTGGGAGATTTTAAATCATGCAGATCTTGCAACTCCAGATAGTGTTGGAGTTTCTATTGGCGGAAAGATTCAAGGAAGGCCGTTTAAAGCTAGAATTCCTGGACAAGAAGTTTTCAGAAAGGCAATTGAAGTTGGAGAAAAAGAAGGATGGACCTTTTATTTTTTAGGAGGAGAAGAAGGAATTCCAGAAAAAGCAAGGGAAAATGTTTTAAATGATTATCCAAATGCTAAGATTATTGGATGCCATGAAGGTTTCTTTGTAGCAGATAAAGAAGAGGATGTTATTAATGAAATTAATCAATTACAACCAAATATTTTGTTTGTAGCAATAGGTCATCCAAGACAAGAAAAGTGGATTGCAAAACACAAAAATGAATTAAAAGTGGATTTAGCTTTTGGTCAGCGGTGGAACTTTTGATTATGAAGCAGGAAAGATTCCAAGAGCTCCAGTTAAATTTCAAAAATTAGGAATTGAGTGGTTATGGAGATTATTTAAAGAACCATCTCGAATCAAAAGAATGTTACAACTACCAGAATATATGATAAAATTAATATTTGCTAAAGATAAGACAAAAGGAAGATGGGAGTAGAGGTAGATTTTAGTGAAACTAGAAGTTCAAGATTTCAATAATCGAATAGATAAGTATGTTGCGGAAAATACGGATTTAACTCGTAGTACTGTTCAAAGAATGATTGAGAATGGAAAAATTTTAGTTAATGGAAAGGTAACTAAAGTAGCATACAAAACTCAGATGGGTGATATCATAGAAATAACACCTGAGGAAGTCCAGGATAGTCATTTAGAGGCTGAAGATATTCAATTAGACATTATTTATGAAGATAAAGATATTTTAGTTGTAAACAAACAGAAAGGGTTAGTAGTTCATCCTGGGAATGGAAATCCAAATGGAACGTTAGTGAATGCTGTTTTAAATCATTGTAAAGGCGAACTTTCTGGAATTGGAGGAGAGGCTAGACCTGGTATAGTTCATAGAATAGACAAAGATACCTCAGGACTTTTGATTATTGCCAAAAATGATAAAGCACATCTTGACGTTTCTGAACAAATTAAGAATCATGAAGTAAAGAAAACATACAGAGCGTTAGTAAGAGGGGTTATCAAAGAAAACAATGGAACAATTGATATGCCAATTAGTAGAAGCAAAAACGATAGAACGAAAATGGCGGTAGATAAAGATGGGAAAAATGCAGTAACTCACTTTACTGTTTTGGAGCGCTTTAAAGATTATACTTATATAGAAGTCAATATTGAGACTGGTAGAACACATCAAATTAGAGTTCATATGTCAAAGATTGGATATCCAATTGTAGGGGACAGTACATATTCTAACGGAAAGAATCCATTTGGAGTGGAAGGGCAGATGTTACATAGTTATAAATTAGAATTTACACATCCTACAACTAAAAAATGTATGATATTAGAAGCTGATATTCCCAATTACTTTAAAAATGTTTTAAAAAAGCTACGAGAATAAACTTTAAGAAGTTTATTTTAAAAATGGGAGTAAAATGGTATGGAAATTAGATTACAAAAATACCTTGCTGATTGTGGAATTGCTTCTAGAAGAAAATCTGAAGATCTAATTTTACAAGGCAAAGTAATGGTAAATAACCAAGTAGTGAAAGAACTTGGAACTAAAATTGATACGGAAAAAGATGAAGTGAAATTTTCAGGAAAGGTTATAAAACCTCAGAATGATGAATATATTTATATTTTATTAAATAAACCAATCGGATATGTAACTACGTTAACGGATCAATTTGATAGACCAACAGTATTAGATTTGGTAAAAGTGAATAAAAGAATTGTTCCAGTTGGGAGATTAGATATGTTTACTTCAGGGGCACTTATATTGACAAATGATGGAGATTTTGTTTATCAAGTAACACATCCAAAACATGAGATTGAAAAAACTTATACAGTAACAGTGGTTGGAAAAATAACGAATAATGAAGTTGATAAATTAAGGAATGGCGTTGAAATAGATGATAATGGAGTTCCATATCAAACTAAACCGGCAAAAGTGAAAATTTTACATATTGATGAGGAAAAGAAGCAATCCAGACTTGCAATTACGATTCATGAAGGAAAAAATAGGCAAGTTAGAAAAATGTGTGATGCGATTAACAAAAAAGTTTTAGCATTACATAGAGCTAAAATTGGTGATATTGAAGTAAAAAATGTCGAACTTGGAAAGTGGAGATATTTAAAACCAAAAGAAGTACAAAATTTGCTCAAAAAATAAAATACAAATGATTTTTATTTACGAAGGAGAAATATATGGAATACCCAAATTATATTCCAGAAGGATGGAACGAAGAAGTTCAGAATATTAATTTAGAAAACGTTAAAACAGCTTTAAATACAGGTGAAATCATGCAAGGAAAAGTATATGAGTGTGATTCTAATTTTAATTTGCATGTAAAACTTCGGAGAAAACTTAACAGGAATTATTCCTAGAAATGAAGTAGATTTTTTAACCTGTGATGAGTATGGATTTACAAAACCTAGCATTTGTTTGAATAAAGTGAATTCCTATGTGCAATTTAAGGTAAAAGAAGTATATTCCGATCATCAAATTATTCTTTCTAGAAAAAAAGCAAATGAAGAGGCTTTAAACTGGATGAATGAAAACTTAGAAGAAGGACAAATTGTAAAAGGAATTGTAAAAAATATTAGAAAGTATGGAGTATTTGTTGAAATTGGCGCAGGTGTTACAGGACTTTTACATATAGAAGATATTTCGGTTTCAAGAATCAAATCTCCAGAAGAAAGATTTTATAGTGGACAAAAAATTAATGTTATGATAAAATCAGTTGACAGAGAGAAAAAGCAAATCGTTTTATCTTATAAAGAATTGTATGGAACTTGGGAAGAAAACGTTAAAGATATTGACGAGAAGATGATTTTAATGGGAATTGTAAAAGAAGCAGATAAATATAAGAATGGACTATTTATTGAGTTAAAACCGAATCTCGTAGGAATGGCAGAGTATCAAGAAGGGTACAAGTATGGAGAACAAGTAAAAGTTTATGTAAAAAAAATTATTAGTGACAAGAAAAAAATAAAGCTTGTAATTGTATAATATATTTGATAAAATAATATCGAAAATATATAAATTTATGAATATATATTTTTTAGGAAGTAGAATTAGTTATGAAATTTCTAATTTCTAACTTCTAATTTTTAGTACGGGAGGTATTTTTAGAGATGGTAGATGACGAGAATATTAAAACTACCGTTTCTCCTTTTGCAATTAGGGAAGGGGAAATTAAAACTTTTGATGGAAAAGATGGATATGTTTCAATAAACCAGATTATCCACAAAATCAATTTAGGTCATATTTCAGATATTCATTTTGAAATATTAGACTTAGTAAATGAATTTGAGTTTATGACATCAAGACAAATTTATCAATTGTTAGAGCAAAAAGGCGTTGATGTAAAATCTCAAGACAAAATTAATAATAAACTAGATCAATTAGTAAAGTCAAAAATCTTAACAAGATATTTCTTTACA
This sequence comes from Clostridia bacterium, assembly GCA_017477355.1. Classification (GTDB taxonomy): domain Bacteria; phylum Bacillota; class Clostridia; order TANB77; family CAG-508; genus Scatovivens. The sequence goes on along the minus strand of JAFUWA010000002.1, from coordinate 15,546 downwards.
TCTGAAGAGGGAAAAGGAATTTATAGAGTTTATTGCTTGGAAAAAATGGGAAAATATTTGTTAACTTCAAAAGAGGTGCAATGCCATTGGCAACCAACAGATAATACAAAGCCAGTTGGAATGATTAAGAAAAGATTAGCAGGAAATCAAATTATTATTGCTTATGCTAGAAAATCAAGCAATTTTGAAAAATATAATGTAAAACCTGTTATTACAGCTAAAACAATCAATAAATCTTTCAAACCACATGGAGAAGTAACATTAGGAAAAGATGGAAAAGAAATTAGCTTAGTGTTTGAGTGTGTAAGAAGAGAAAAAGATTGGGAAGTAAAATTAACAGAAAGATTAAAATTATACAAAGATTTCTATGAGCATTTCCAATCAGGTGACTCAGGATATAAGATTCCACCACAAATTATTTTTGTTTGCGAAGATGATAAACATATGGTAGAAGTTTTCAAAGAGATTGTTGTTAATAAAATAGACATAGATAAAGTAAAATATTATTTTACGACAGATTTGAAACAAACAAGTACATCTTTGGAAAAATCATTAGTAGAATTTATTGTTGATGATGCAACTGGAAAATACAAAGCAAAGAATGTTGAAATCAAATTTTTGAAATAATGAAAAAGCGGAGACTATTTTTTGTCTCCGCTTAATTTTTTTCCGAATTAATTATTATCATCTTTTTTGTTGTAATCTTCAATTGCTTTACTTAAAGATTTATCTGTACGAATAGGGTTGACGTAGTCAGCTCCAACTCGGTTAAACTCAAATGTTCTATTTGGATTTCTAACAATTGGTCCATCTACATTGCGATCTGTCTTATCCAAGTTAGAAAAATCAATCTTTGAAAAATCAAATTTTCTTTCTTTTTCGGCTCCATCACTAGAAGACACACCTTGAACAAATTTTGCAAAATTAAATTTTTTGATTTTTTGTTCTTCTTTATATCTAGAATCTAAATAATCTAATTTAGATTTTCCAACTAGCATTTTACCTTTCATATCTCTTGTTTTATATAAGATTTGTTTTGCTTTTAAAGCATTGATTTTTCCAAATTTGTAGTTAGGAACCCAAGAGTATTTGATGTTACCATAATTCTCGTCATAACCAGGTTGTTGTTCAACTTTTACAGGTTTTCCGTCTGGTCCAACAACTTCTCTTAGTCCAGGATTTGTATGATAAGTATTTGTAAATGTCCATTCACGTTTATCACCAAATTCATCTTGCCACCATTTGTTATCTTCAGGAGTATTATTTCCAAATACTGCTTTTGTTGCAGAATTAGCAAGGATTGTTTGACGTGTTTCGCTTCCTTCACGACCAAGTTGGGCTAAGTTTTGACAAGAAATAATAGCTCCAACTCTATATTTTCTATACAATGTAAAGATATCCATTGTAGATTGATCAATAAATGGTGTAAATTCGTCCATATATAAGAAGTGAGGAACTCTGTTTTTTTCCGTTCCAGGTCTTGATAATACAGATTGTTGCATTAATAATAAGTAGAATAGACCAAAAGCTTGTTGGGTAGTAGCTCCTAAATCTCCACGTCTTGTACATACAAAGATAAGTTCTCCATTTTCTAAAGCTGTTTCATAATCTACGTTATTAAATCTGTTACATAAAATATTTTTTACACCAGGATGTCTTAATAATTTTTCAATTTCAGCTGCTGGAATTGAAACAACATCATTCATTTTCTTTAAGTTTTCTGAATCTGGGTAGAAATTTTTCTTAATATAATTTAATTGCATTTGATATTTTTCTCTTAAATTTTCGTCTTCTTCTAAAACGTTAGCAGCTTTTTCAATTAAAGAGAAATCATTAAACATGTTATATAAGTCTTCTAAAGTAGGAAGAGCACCTTCATTTACTTTAGCATATACAACTTTTAATAAAATTACTAAATTTTCAACAGCTTGCTTTGCTAAGCTCATTGTTATTGTATTTAAAGAATTATTGATATTAGAGTCTTTTGGCATATCTGCTACATATAGTCTATGTAAAATAGCAGAAACTGCTAAACTTGCTTTAATAGGATCTTTATAAACAAATGGATTTAGTCCATCTGAAGTAGGGTTGATAGGATCTATTAATTTATAAGAAATATTAAAGTTTTTAGCAACATCTGTCATATGAGAAATTGTTTCATAATCTGGAGCCATATAGCTCATACCGATATTTTTATAAGTATAAGTACTTCCACTAGAATCCAAAATCATTTTATTTAAAAATGCTTTAAATAATTTTTCTTTGTTTTCGTTTGGAATTAACATATTTAAGTTAAAGTTATCATTTAAATATTCATTTGAGTAAGGTTTATTTAAAGCTGCTAAGCCCGTCCTTAAAGCTGTATATCCAAGTTCTTTAGATGTTTCTCTAAAGAAATATTTTCTTTCTATATCACGAGCAAGCATTGGTTCGAACATCATGGAAGTTTTTCCTGATCCAGAGACACCAACAATTAATGTTGATTCAAATCTTCTAGATTCTGGAGTTTTAATTAATTTTCCTGTTTCTGCATCTTTGCATAAATACATTTCACATGTGTATGGCCCTGTACCAGCTTTTGTATCTGATAAATCAATACCAGGACAATCGAATACAGAATCACGAATATCTTTTGTATCGTTAACTGTAAAGTAATAGAATTTAAATACTGGATAAAATGAAATGATAGGTACATACCAAGCAATAGCAGAGAAGGCTGGCTTGATTAGCTCGTAGAAGTTATCAAAGATGTATTCATAATTTGGTACAGCAAAAAATAGCATCCACTCTAATTTATTTATCCATTGAACGACCATTGAGATTGCAACAATGTAAAATGCCATTACGAAAATATATAAATAAGATAATTTTGTAACGTCTTGTTTTACAAATTTTGAACTAAAACAGAACTCAAGGGTAAATATTGGACACGCTAAAGCAAATGTATATTTAATTGGTCCCCAATAACTAACTGACATACCTGTTGCACCAATAAATAAAATTTCAATGAATCTATCTACAACAATGTAGATAGAGAACATCAATAATATATAGGTTGCAAAAGTATTCCTATCTGTTTTTAACTTTTTTAAAAAATTGTCTATGTGTTTCATTTTTTCCCCACTTTCCAATATTTACAAGTATACATATCTATTATCCTACAAAATTCGAAAAAAATCAATAGTTTTGGGGAATAATCTTTTGAATTTTGAATAGTTTTTGATAGGAAAAAATGAAAGTAGAGGAAATAGTATTGACTAAAAAGAAAGAAGGTTTTTTACAAGGAATTATTTATTTGATGACATCTCAGGTTATTATTAAACTTTTAGGAATGATATATAGTTTATATTTAACAAACAAGAAAGGATTTGGTGATGAGGGAAATGCCATATGTATGGCCGGCTTTCAGTTTTATGCATTAATTTTAGGATTATGTGCAATTGGAGTACCTAATACAATGTCAAAAATGATTTCTGAAAGGATGGAAGTAGGAGAAATTAAGATATGTAATCAAATTTTAAAAGTCGCTTTAGTAACTTTTGCAACGATTAGTTTTGGATTTTGCTTGTGTTTGTATCAATTTTCGGATTTTATTGCAGTTCATATTTTGTCAATAGCAGCAAGTAGTGAGATTCTAAAAATATTAGCACCATCCATTGTATTTTCAACGATGGAATCTGTTTATAGAGGATATTTTAATGGAATTAAGAAAGTTTCAATTTCCGCCAAAAGTACTTGTTTAGAACAATGCTTAAAAACATTTTTAACAATTATTTTTGTAGAAAAAATTGGGGAAGTAACTTGTTTTCATACAGAGATGATGGCAAAAGGTTCTATGTTTGCTGCAAGTATTGCTACAATTGCAAGTTTTTTATATTCTTATATAAAATATAAAAAAGTAAATAATAATTTAAGAACTTTTGATACTACATACATTCAAAAATTGAGAATAAGAACGATATTAAAAGAAATGTTTGCAATGATGTTGCCAATTTCTTTAACAACTGCTCTAATGATATTAGGAAACAATATAGACTCCATTTCAATTGTTAGAATTTTAAAAAGTAAAATAGGAGAATCCCAGGCGAGAAAAATATATGGAATTATTACTTCAAAAGTGAATTTAATTACCAATTTGCCTTTAGCATTAAATGGCGCAGTTTCTATTTCTTTAATTCCAGAAATATCAAGAAATGTAATGAAACGAAATTCGAAAAAATTAAAGAAGAATATTCAATTTTCAGTTTTGATTACATTAATGATAGCAATTCCATCAACATTGGTTTTATTATTGTTTTCAAAACAAGTGATGCATATTTTATATCCTAATGCTTCAAAAGGGGCAGAATTGTTGAAATTATCATCAATTTCAATTATTTTTTTGTGCCTTACTCAAAATATTTCTGGAATTTTGCAGGGAGTGGGAGATAGTAAATCGCATTTGATAGCAGCAACAACCGGTATGGTAATTAAATTTATATTAAATTTTTGCTTAATTTCAAATGAGAATTTTTTAGAAAAAGGAGCGATAATTAGTTCAATTGCCTCCAATTTTGTAATTTTTTTTATCATGTTTGAAAAATGTAAAAAAACCTTAAAAACATTGAAAAATCAAGAAGATGTCAAAATTACTTAAAATGAAAAAGGCTGAAATTTCAAAAAAAATCAAAAATAAAAGAGGGAATTTTTCTAAAATTGGCGAATATTCTTAGTGTGGAAGCAATAAGCTTTACACACACAATTCATTAGGAGGTAATTAAAATGAACAAAGCTGAATTAGTAGCAGCAATCGCTGCAAAAACAGGAGAAACAAAAAAAGCTGCTGAAGAAACAGTTAACGCATTCGTTAGCGTAGTAACAGATGCATTAAAAAAAGGAGATAAAGTTCAATTAGTTGGATTTGGATCTTTCGAAGTAAGAAAAAGAGCAGCTAGAAAAGGAAGAAACCCACAAACTAAAGAAGAAATTAAAATACCAGCTTCAAAAGCTCCAGTATTCAAAGCTGGAAAAGCTTTAAAAGATGTTGTAAACAAATAATTTTAATTTGAAATATAGAAAAGACTTACTTATCCAAGTAAGTCTTTTATTTTTTTTTTGGCAAATGGTAAAAATTATTTTACAATACTTGACAATAAGATGTTAGCAGAGTTATAATAAAATTGATATAGAATTAACAAATAAATGTAATTGGAGGATGTTAATATGGATGAAAATGAAAATGTAAATGTAAATAACATAGATAAACAAGAAGTTGATAATTCAGCAAGAGATATGAGAATGGGAAAATTAAACGAATATATGCCAAAAGCTCAAAACTTGCAACTTGTTGGAAAATATTTAAAAGATAGATATTATCCAGAATTGAGTTTAGATGATATCAATGAAAGAATTGATATGTTAGCTGACAAAGGTTATACTTTGGATCAAATTGTAGACTTTATAGATCATGGACAATTAGATTTAATTACAATGAATATTGATGATTTAGAAATTAAGAATGAAACTAGAGGAAATGAGGAGAATGAAGGTCCTAATTTAGAGTAGCTAAAAATGAACAAATGAAAAAACATAAAGATAAAATGTCTGGTTTTATCTTATTATGTAAGGGGGAAGATTCTTGGAAACAGTTATTTCAAATGATGATAGAATTGCAATTGCAGAAGTTGATTATATAATCCATCACATGAATGAGAGATATTTGTCAAAAATACCACAAAATATTCAGGATTATTTAACGATATTAAAAAAGAGAAATTTAAATATATATGTAGATCCTCATAAGCCTCTTGAAAGACAAGGGTTGAAAGAATTTACATTATATTTTTTAATGATTTTGAATTTAAAATATTGGTGTGATGATGCTAGAAGAAAAGATATCTTATTAATGTTAGAAGATAATCAAAAGAAGTATGAAGCTAAAATCAATAATATTTTTGATAATGCACAGTCAATTCAAGGTGACAGTGGTGCTTCAAGTAGACCTATCAATAGACCTAGACAAGTAATTGTTACAGGAACACCTACTTTTCCAAGTAGAGGAGAAAACAAAGAAGTAGTTCATGATGTAGCTGCTCCCGCTTCTACAGGACAAGTTGAAGTGAATAATACTGTGAAAGAAAATGCGATAGATAATTTAGCAAAAGAGACAGATGCCATTATGAATGTAAAAGCAGAGAATTTCTTTACTAAATTTATTAATAAAATTAAAGGATTTTTAATAAGAAAGTAAGCAATCTTTGCTTACTTTTATTGTATTTAATGGAGGAAAAATGAAGAAACCGTTATTTTTTTTCGCTTTTTTAATAATAGTTATGTTTGTTTTGTGTATAGTTTTTAGCATGAAAAAAGATTTTTCAAAACCTAATACCTTTGAGATAACGGATGAGTTTGAGATAAAAAAAGTAGTTTATTATTCTAGTGCAAATGCTATTAGTAATACAACAAATTATCAAAATCCAGAGTGGAATCTAAGTGTTTATCAGTATACGGATATTGCCATCTATTTAGACAGAATCAATGATTCGAATGATACAAAATATCAAAATTATATAACAGAATTAAGTTTAGAAAATTTTGAAACTGATTTAGAGAATTCTAGAGTATATTATTTAAATCCTAAGAATTTTGGAAATAGCAATTTGGTAGAAGATGATTTGATAGAGGAATTGCTAGAGTATAATGTGATTAATAGCGAAAATAAGGAAAATGAACAAAATTATAATATTCCAATATTTTTTCAAGATTGTTCAAATCCTATTACTTTAAGGGTTGTAACAGAGCTTTCTAATCATTATCAAGTTTCCAAAGACTATACTTTGGCTTATAATGGAAGCTTAGTAAAAGAACTAGGTTTGAGATTGGAAAATTTAAATCAAACAATTAGTTTTGATTTGGTGATACACAATAAGGGAGTTGGTAGAGCTAAACATATAGATTTGGAAATACCTTATGAAGACAAAGAAAAAAGTATTTTAGATGGAGATATTAAGATAGAAAAAAATAAAAATATTTCCTTTTAAAAAGTAAAAAATTACAGTTGATTTATAAAAAATTTATAGATAAAATAAAGATAACAAATGATTTTAAGGAGTAAGAAATGGAGAAGAAAAGTAATGAGAAAATAATAGTAGTACTCACAATACTTTTGTTTCTAAGCTTACTCTTTTTTTGCGTTAATATGTTTGATGTGCTTAAGCAAAAAACAATTCAGGCATCCGCTTTAGAAAAAATAGTAGAAGAAACGCCTCAAATATTAATTAATCAAAATCCGGTTAATATAGATGATGAAATTGAAAAAAATAGAAATATAGATCTTAGAGAAGAAATGATATATGAAGAGCAAGATTTAGAATATACGACACAATACATAGATAATGAAGAATTGCCTAGTGGAACAATTCATGTTTCACAGATTGGTATTACAGGAATGCAGGATACGATTACAATCAAAAAATATAGTGGAGATGAGTTGGTTTCAGAACAAATTGTAGCAAGTAATGTGAAAAAAGCTCCTATTAATAAAGTCGTTGAAATTGGAGTTGGTAGGCGGAAAAAACCGATATGAATTGAAAAATGGAGATTTAGTATATTCAACACCGGAATCATTACCAGTTATGGAAAATGAGGATTTTTCTAGTGAAAAGATATTAACACTTGCTAAGGGAACAGAAGTAAATGTGATAGAAGTTTTAGATAATGGATGGAGTTATATTTATAGTTCTTATAGAAATGGTTATGTTCTTTCAGAAGCACTAAGTAATATTAATCCAATCCAAAAAGAGCAAGATGGAGAAAATGGAGTAGAGTTATCAAAAGCAGAATTGCTTGCTACGTTAAGTTATGATATGGATGTAGGAGAACCTAGTGGATTGAGCTTGGAACAGTTTAGAACGATTTTAAAAGGAAGAACGCAAGATAAAAATGGAATATTTGATGAGAATGCTGATTATTTCTATTATGCAGAACAAGAATATGGAATTAATGGCGTATTTTTAGCAAGTCTTGCTATTCATGAGAGTGGATGGGGAACGTCAAGCATTGCTGTTAACAAAAATAATTTATTTGGATATCAAGCATATGATGGAAGTGCATATGCTTCAGCAAAACAATTTGAAACATATAGTGAAGGAATTGATTTAGTAGCCAGAGTTTTGATTAAATATTATTTGAATGAAAAAGGAACATCCATTTATGGGGGAGATGTAGCAGATGGCAGATATTATACCGGCGTAACAATAAAATCTGCTAATAAATATTATGCTTCAGATTCTGGTTGGGCAAGTTCAATTTATAATATTATGAAAAATTTGTACAATGATTTATAAAAAGAATACAAAATATTTAGATACTTAGCGTTAGTTGACATGCTTTGATTTTAATAATGTAACAAAATATAAAATTCAAAAAAATAAAATTTTTTGTAAAATTTGGTTGATATTTTATGAATAATATTGTATTATTATATATGTATTAAATTATGTTGGATTAATAGGGAAATAACCCAAAGGAGGTTTACATATATATGAATTTGATGAAAAAGATAGGAATAATGGCAGTAATTCTTTTGATTTTTGCAAGCCACTTTTATATAGCATATGCAGAAACAGAAGTACCACAAGCCGAAGCAATTCCAACAGAACAACAACAAGAAGCGTCATCTGAAACAGCTGAAACATTAAAAGAAGCCAAACAAAATGTTTCAGATAAATTAAAAAAATATGTTGATGACTATGGCTCATATCCTTACGGAGTTGCAGCTTATGTATTAAATACAGTGAGAATTTATAGCATTCCATTTTGCTTTGTAGGTATTGTTGTAGGTTCTATTTATCAATATATGCTTGGAATTAGAAAACTTGATGTTAGAGATAAAGGTTTTAGCTTAATCGTTACTTTTGTAACAATATTATTAATTTGCCAAGTATTACCTTTGATTTTCGCAATAGTAGTAAATGGTTGGAGGGGTTAACAAATGAAAGTTTTATTTGCAGTAAATAATGATAAGATTTCTGAGGCAGTAATTAAGAAATATCCAAAAGAGTATAAAGAATTACTATCTTATAAAAACGTATATTATTTTAATGCAATATTAAAAGAAATACAAAATGATAAAAGTTATGATAGAATTGTAATTAGCGAGGATTTAGAGCCGTTTGTTAATACAAATCATGATTCAATTGATAATTTCTTGTTTAATCATTTAGATAAAATTAGTGATGAAGCGCAAGGAAATGATGGAAAAGAGATTTCAATTATTTTGATTTGTTCTGAAAGAAGAACATTTGGAAGTAATATATTAAATAAATTGTTTAGTATAGGTATTTATAATGCATTAATTGGAAATGACAGAAGTATGGATAATTTATGTAAATTAATTAATAGACCTCGTACTAAAAAAGAAGCAAAAGTATATTATAGAATAGATCAAGCAACATATGAATCAGCAGTGGATAACGGAGAAGTTAGTGAAACTGAAATTCAAAATATTTTAAATCACTTCAAAAAACTTGGAAAGAGTACAGATAGATATACGGACAGTTTTAATAATATTGCTGCTCAATATACAGATGATCAATTAAAATTGATTGTTAATGTTTTGCCAATGAAAGTAAAAGCTGTTTTAGAGGCAGAATCTGATAAATATCAAAGTTTAATGGGTACAAGTAGTGATGAGAGAAGAACAGTAGCTCCTGTTGAATCAGGTATTAGCGTTAATACCATTGGAAGTGGAAGAGAACCAAATATAAATGGACCAATTGTAATTCCATCTGGAGTAAAGAGATTTACAGGTGGAGCAAGGCCTATTGTTCCAAATAATACTGCTTCAAAACCACAACCAACACCAAAGTCTGTACAACAGCCAGTGCAACAGTCTCAAAGACCTGCAGTACAAGCAGTTTCTCAACAAAAAGCAGTTCAACAAGCAGTAGCGCAACAAAGACCTACTCAATCAGTAGCGCAGAATCAGGTTCAACAAAGACCAGTCCAAACTCAACCAGTACAACAACCACAAGTAGCGCAAGTTAGAAAAACTCCACAAGCAGTACAAGGTGGTCCAGTAATTCCTAAAAATATGGCTCAAAGGGTAAGTCCAGTAGCACAAAATCCTGTTGTTAATCAACCAGTAGCACCTGTGGTAGAGGAAGAACCAGAAATGGAAAATCCACTTATAGATGATTTATTTGTGGATGAACCAGTAGAAGAAAATGAAATAGTAGAAAATCCAATGGTGGAAGAAGAGGAAACTAATGACATTGATGAATTAGAAGTCCAAGAAGAACCAGTTGCTCGAGAACAACCACTTCCACATGAGGAAGGTAAAAGATATACAGGAACAATTGCACAAGTAAAAAGAACTCTAATTGCAAGAAGAAAGGTAAATCCTGTACCAGCAGTACCAAGTGTACCTGAGGTAGAAGAAGTTGATGAACCAGAAGAAGAGGCAATAGAAGAACCAAGAAGAGGTAGAGGAAGACCTAGAAAAATTGTTCCTGAAGAGGAATTAAATAAACCAAAAGGAAAAAGAGGAAGACCTAGAAAGAATGCTCCAGAAGAAGAAAATAACTTAGATGATTTACTAGGTGAAATTGGAAATTCTTCTGAAGAGGAAGTTATGATGCCAGGAGTGGAAGAAGATGTTCTACCTGGATTAGAAGAAAACGAAGAAATACTTCCTGGGCTAGATGATTCAAGTTATGAAGAAGAACCAGAAGAAACAATGCTTCCAGGAATGGAATATGAAGAAGAAACTGAACTTCCAGGATTAGATGATATAGAGGAAGATAATGGAGTACTTCCTGGAGTAGAAGAGGATAATGATGAAGGCGAAGAAGTTGATGTAAATAGCCTTCTTGCAGGACTTGATGATGACACTTCTACTTCACTTCCTGGATTAGAGGATGAAGTAGAAGATGACGGAATACTTCCAGGATTAGATGATACAGAGGAAAACGATGGAATGCTTCCTGGTTTAGATAGTACAGATGATGAAGATTTTGGAGCGATTCCAGGTTTAGATGATACAGAAGAAGATGATGGAATGCTTCCAGGATTAGATGGTACAGATGATGAAAATTTTGGAGCAATTCCAGGTTTAGATGATATAGAAGAAGATGATGGAATGCTTCCTGGTTTGGATAATGCAGATGATGAAGATTTTGGAGCAATTCCAGGTTTAGATGGTTCAAATTATGAAGAAGAGCCAGAAGAAGAAACGATGCTTCCAGGAATGGGATTTGATGAAGAGGATGAGGATCCATTTGCAACAAATAATAATGCTTCTCAAGAGTCAAATGCTATTGAAAGTATTAAGCCACAAATCGATTATTCAATGTCAAATCTAAACAGCTTATTAAGTAAAGATAAAAAGATTGTTGCTTTTCTTGGAGCAACCAAGAATGGTACATCATTCTTAATCAACAACTTAGCATTAATGTTCTCTATGATGGGAATTGATGTAGCTATTTTAGACATGACACAAAATAAAAATTCTTATTACTTGTTTACAGATAGTAGAGAAGAATTAAGGAAAATTGCTTATACGTCTTTAAGTAAATTGGAGAATGGTTATGCTGATGGAATTAAATTTAATAAAAACTTAACAGTATATACAGGTCTTCCATCAGATGATACTGTATATGAAAATGCAGAACCAATTTTATCAACATTAGTACAAAATCACTCATTAATATTAATTGATACAGATTTCACAACACCACCTGCATACTTTGCAAGTAGTCAAGAAATCTATTTAGTACAATCAATGGATATTTTAACAATCCAACCTTTAACATCATTCTTGAGAGATTTGAAGTTTAAAGGAGCTTGGGAACCAGAAAAAGCTAGAGTTGTTATTAATAAAGAAGTTCCAATTAGAATATTAAGTAATAAAACAATCATTGGTGGTATGTCTAGATATAATGGACCAGATATGTCTGTTATGACTGACTTATTTAATAAAGATATGGTAAAAGCTTGTTCAATACCATTTGACGAAAAGGTTTATGCAAAATATTTAGAAACACTAGCTACATGTAAATTGAGCATTAGTTCTTTACCAAAACAATTTAGAGCAAAATTGCAAATTTTAGGAGAGATGGTATATCCAAGATTGAATAGCAAAACAAATTATAGCCCATCTCCAGATATGGGAGGAGCAAGCTATAATCCTAACGGAAATGCATTTTCAAATGATACAAATAATATTTTAAATAAAATGAAGAAAAAATTTTAAGAGATAGTAGATATAATAGGGGTGAAAAAACTTGATAATCTTAATAATCTTTTTGTTAGTTGCAGTTATTGTAACATTAATAGTATATAACATACATATTCAGAAGAGAATTGAATCATTTCAAAATCTAAATGAAAGAGTTAATAACTTATCTGTATTACAAGATTTTATGAAATTGACAGGTGAAGATGATTCTGTTGAGAGTAAGTTAAGAAGAATGAATGATATTGTAATTGAAAGGTATGATATTAAATATTCAACAATTGTTGTTTTTGATGGATCAGAATACGTTATTAAAGCATCTAATGTTGATCCAAAACATCATGAAACATTACTTAACTTGCATAATGAAGAAATCTTTCAAGATAGTGTTAATACTGCAACCCCAAAATATGTAACAATTGAAAATGAAAATGAGAAGTTACCTTATCAAAAAGCTGAAATGGGAAGAGCTAAATCAGCTATGTTTTTCCCTCTATATATAGACAATATCTATATTGGATACTGGATTATGGAAAGTGGTCAAATGCATGCATTTGATAAGACAGATACAACAATCATTGAAGTTGTAAAAGATAATATTATCTCTGTTTTAAAAACAGTAGCATATCAAGATACGATTGAAAATATAGATAGAATTGATAAAAATACAGAATTACATTCTGCAGAATATTTATATGGAAAAGCAAAAAATATTATGGATGGTTATGCAACTAGTGCAGTATGTATGTTTAGGATTTCTAATATTGAGCAGATTAATGAAGAGTTTGGAAGACAAACAGGAACTGATATTATAGCAGAAGTTGCTAAAATAGTAAGACAAAGAATGGCAAAAGAATATATTTTTGTAAGATATATGGGACCAAGATTTGTTATTGTATTTTCTGGTGTAGAAGAAGGAGCTGTAGAAGCTTTCTTAAGAGATATGAAAGAAGAGATGGAAGAGTTAGTAATGCTTCCTGAAAATGAAGAAGCCCTTGATGAAAATCAAGTGCAAGAATATGGCGCATCACCAACAATTAATATGGTTGTATCAACCTATTATAGAGGAACTGGTGTTGAGCAATTAACAAAAAAATTAGAAGAATATATAGAGTCTGCACCAAAGACTGAAAATCAAATTAATTTTATTTAAGGGGGTAACGAGTAATGGCTGTCGATAAAACAATGAGTTTTAAAGTTGAGAAAGATAAAAGCCTAAGAGCTAAGGAGATTTTAAAAGAAGTATATCAAGCTTTAGTGGAAAAGGGATATAACCCAATTAATCAAATCGTTGGTTATATTTTATCAGGTGACCCAACATATATTACAAGTCATAATGATGCAAGAAATTTAATTAGAATGATTGAAAGAGATGAGCTTCTAGAAAAAATGGTTAAGAATTATATAGGCTTAGAGGACTAATTTATGAGAATTCTTGGAATAGACTATGGAGAAGCACGTGTGGGACTCGCAATAACAGATCCATTAGGAATTACTGCACAAGGATTAGAGACAGTAGATTTTAAAGGAAATGATAAGTTTCTTTTAAAAAGATTAGATGAAATTTTTGAACAATATGAAGTTGATACAATTGTTGTTGGGATGCCTTATAATATGAATGGCTCTAGTTCTTTTAGAGTTGAGGCAACTGAAAAATTTATTCATAAATTAAAATGTAAATATAACAAAATGAAAATTGTAACAATGGATGAAAGATTGACAACAGTTGAAGCACATAGAACAATGAATATGCTAGGAATTAATAAGAGCAAGAAGAAAATGATTGTAGATACAATTTCGGCAGTATATATTTTAGAAAAATATATGGGTTCTAGAGATTAAAGGATGAATTTAGAGGTTAGATATAGAAAAATTTAAAAAATCTATTGCTAAAATATGGATTATAGTATATGATAAAAATATAAATTTGAAAGTTATAAAATTTGTAAAGGAGAAATAAATACAATGGATGAAGAAAATTTAGATGAGAACATCATCATCTTAAATGATGATGAGGGAAATGAAGTAAAATTTGAATTCCTAGACTTAATCAAATATGAAGAAGAGGATTATGTTGTTTTACTTCCAGTTCCTGAAGGTGATGAAGAAGATAATGAAGTTGTTATTTTAAAACTTGAAGAAACTGATTCAGAAGATGAAGAATCTTATGTAAGCGTTGATGATGAAGAAACATTATCTGCAGTTTTTGATATTTTCAAAGAAAAATTTAAAGATGAATTTAATTTTGAAGGTTAATATTTAGAAATTAGGAGGAGGGTGGAGAGCCCTCTTTTTTTACGAAAGGCAAAGATTATGAGTGTTTATAGTTATATGTTAACAATTTTAGGAATTGTTTTTTGGATTTTTAGAGCAGTAATTACTGCAGTATATACAGCTGGTGGCAATCTTCCAATTGAGCCACTAAATGCTGGATGGGAGATTGCTCTTGTATTTGCAAGTATTCCTTGTGTTATTTTAGTGTTAAGAAGAAATATTATTGGAGCTGCTTTATATGTTGGAGTTTATGTTTCTTATTTTGGAACAGCTTTATATAATAGTTTGAATCATGTAAAGGATACATTAAATGTTTCTGGAACGATTGATATGGTAATGTCTATTATTGGTATTGCTTTACCAGTTTTAACATTTATAGATATTTTATTTAATAAACATAGAAAAGCGATTATTGGTGGAGGAAACAGTACAGATTGGTATTACAATAATAAGGAATATGATAGAAAGTTTGATGAAAGAGCTGATAGAAACCAATATAAAATCAGATAGTAAAAGGAAAGCAAGTAGTATTGATAGCTACTTGCTTTTATGTTAAAATAAAACAAAAACAAAGAAGAGAAAAATATGAAAAAAATAGCAGATTTAAAAGAAGAGTATGATCAATTACAGAAAAAGTATGGAGCAAAAGAATTGGATTCTATCTATAATGGTGGATGTGAAGAAAATCCAGAGATATGTTTTGTCTTTATGAATCCAACAGGAAGAAATGTTGCAAGTGAAAAAAGTTGGAAGGGAAGAAAATCTCCGTGGATTGGTACGAAAAATATTTGGAAATTATTCTATCAAGTAGGATTACTAAGTGATGAGATTTATCAAGATATTTTGCATAGAACGCCAAAAGAATGGGATTATGAATTTGCAGATAGAGTTTATCAAGAAATAGAAGAACATAAAGTGTTTATTACAAACCTAGGAAAGTGTACACAAGTTGATGCAAGGCCATTACCAGACAAAGTCTTGCAAGAATATTTAGATTTATTATTAGAAGAAATTGATATGATAAGCCCAAAAGTAATTGTTACTTTTGGAAATCAAGT
>JAFUWA010000028.1 GCA_017477355.1 Clostridia bacterium | reverse complement strand
ATGATTTTCGTTGCATTTCTTTCTGGAGTTGTATATTCAAGTTCAACATTATGACCTGTATTTTTTAAATTAATCAGTATATTTTCAATATATTTTTTAGATTTGGCTTTTCCAGCTTTCGGATTAACAATCATTAATATTTTTTGCATCTTCTAACACCTTCACATACTTAATATGCTCTATATTACAATTCTTACTTCTTTCTATCATTTGTTCATATACCTGATTTCTTAAATCCTGCTTTTGTTCTTGTTTTCCTAAACTCTTATTGGGAAAAAACGGACCATCTATATAAGTAACAATATTTATTTTATTTGTCTTCCCTCTTCTTTGGTATGTATTTGTCATACAAAAAGTAGGAACATCTAAATCTACTGGATATTTAAAAGATACTGCTTTAAATGGTCTTATTTTTGTATAATATGGCCAAATATGCGCTTCTGGATAAATCGTAATTGCATATTTTTTACGAATTACTGTCTCTATTTTATTTAAGAAATTTTTCATTGCTTTCTTATTATCCGGAATTGGAATTGCTCCTAACATTTGAATACTATTTCCAAATACTGGCATAGATACGTTTTCCGGGTTAACAATAATGTAGTTTCTTTTTGGAAAAATTGGATTACTAGGAATAAATGTATCACAAAAAGGTTGGGTATGATTTACATATACAAAATATCCTGCTTTTTGATATTTTTTTAACTTTTCTTTCCCAATATATCGAATTCTAAATTTTACTTTAGGATAAATTATTTTGATTGGAAACATCAAACAATTAAATAAAAAAGCCAAAATTATCCAAAGTGGATTTTTGTGAATATACTTGTAATTTTCATCAATCTCCCTTGGCTTAATTTCAGCTCCTGAAAACTCATCATTTAATTCGTCTTTATAATAAATAATTTTTTGTTCCATTTTAAATATCCTTATTCTTTTAAAGATTCCAAAATATAATCAGGTAATTTGCTCTTGTCGCAAGTATACTTTAATGGGATTTGATAAAAATCTTCATAAACTTTTTTCCACGCTAAAAAGTTTTCTTTCTTCATAATTGGAATATTGTCTTTTTCTTTTAAACCTTCATCTTTATAAATTGGTTTCCCAACATGAACATAATACTCTAAAATAGGAAATCCAGCATCATCTAAAATTTCACTTTCTTTTGTTGTAATAAAAAATGGAATAATTGGCACATTGTGACGGCAAGCAAATCGATATGCGCCATCTTTTAATGGCTTAGGTTTTCTATAATTCCACCACATACTTTGTTCTGGATATATTAAAATAAAGTCTCCTCTATTCAAAATTGTTTTAACAGCATCAAAAAATTTTCTCATTGTTTGGTGATTAGAACTAAGTGGAAGTGTTCTACAATTTTTAAATAAAAATCCATACAAACCTGGAAAATTAGTATAGTTTCCCTCTCTAATAACAGCATACAATTTATGTTTTTTACTTAATTTTGATTCTAAAAAAATCTTTTCAACAGCAAATGCTTCAAATGGATTAAAGTGATTAGAAACAATAATTCCACCCGTTTTTAAATTTTCTAAATTTTCTAATCCATATACATCTTTAATCATAATTTGCTTTTTTCTAGCAGAACTATAGAAAAATAATTCTCCTAAAAACATTGCTACTGGAGTTTTAATCCATTTACTTGTTATCTTTTCTCTTAAATAGTCAACATCATCAGGTTCTAAAGTAGGAGCAGGAGGATCTATATTTGTATCTTCATCAAATCTTCCTTCTAATTCATATTGCTCTACTTTTTTCAACAAATTTACTCTCTCTTCATACTTAGAACTGTCCATTTTCACCTCTATTATTTTCTATCATCACCTATACAATCTGCTTCTTTTGCGCATAAACTAATTAATCTGATACCTGTTTCTACATCTTCTTGTCTTTGTGCTTCTGTATAATGATCCTTAATATATCTAATCTCATCATAAAAATCAGTTTGCCAAGCGAAATCCCAAAAATATTCTTCATAAGGAACGTTGTCAAGATGCCAAGGCTTGTTACTTAAGTTGAAATGAATTAATTTTGGATTTTTACTTCTTTTATCTGGATTTGCACCAGGCATTGTATTCCATTCATTTCCAATAATAGTTACTCTACCTTTGCAAAGTCTGTTTAGATAATCTTGATCTTGAGCAACTCTAAATTTAATAGTATCCAATAAATACATAAATTTTACTTGAAATCTATAATTGCGAAGCTCTTCTAAGTTCATCAATAAAATTCCAGCATTAAAATAATTGTGATAATCTTTCAATCCAACAACTAATTCTACATAATCTTGGAATTCTTTGATTGATTGCACTGCTCCATCAGGAATAGCTCCAACTAGATTTGTTCCTAAATCAATATTGTATAATTTAGCAATATCATCTAATAAAACTGTATCAGCATCAATATATAATGCTTTTTTCATTTCTGGATATAAATCTGGTAAAAATAATCTATAATATGTTTCCATAGAGAAATAATCTCTTGTATATAGCTTATTTGCAATCCTTTCAATTTTTTCATTTAAATCCACAAATTCAATTGTTAAATTTTTTCTTTCATACTTCTTTAAAGCCTTTTGATGTTCTTCATTTAAATGAGTATATAATACTCTGATTTCATAAAAATTTTGCTCTGATATTTTTGCTACTAATGATTCTAAAGATACTGCTAAAAATGGTACATATCCATCATTAATTGCATAAAATACTGGTATAACCTGCTTATTCATTTTTAATTCCTTATTTCTACCTTTCTGCTTCTCTCTTCGAATTCTCTTTTTAATTCAATATATTCTTCCAAATCAGTATCATAGGTATGACACTTTAAAATACTGTGTACTTCTTCTATATTCCATTGTTTAAAATTCTCTGTATGAGGATAAGGGAACCATAGAAGTCTTTTACAGAAATGACAAATAATTGTCCCTTTTCGATTAAATCTTGATTGTTCATTATAAATTCTTGGAATAATTTTCTTACTTGTTGTAGACCAAAATAATGCATCTTGATCCGCAAAAAGCATCTTTTTGTTCTTAATAATATTTCTAGCTTTTTCAAATAAATGATTTTCTTTTGCAAGTTTTAAATTAAATAGCAACATACCTGCATTAATATAATTAGGACAAACTAGCCAACATCCATATTTTTCTTTCACTGCAGCATATTCATAGTTTTCAACATCAATACAAAATAGTTGATTTAAATCTCCCCCTACCATAATATCAATGTCCAAATATAAAATTTTATCTGGCATATTAGGAACCAAATCAATCAAAAGCCTTAGCAAAGTATATGGTGTACAATATGCAGTTTCGTTTTTTGATCCTCTAAACTCCTGATTATATAATTCAGTTACATCATATTTTTGAACCGTACTTTCTGGACTTTTTCTTTTTACAACATCGCTAAGAAACTCAATTTGCTCATCTTCTATTGGTAAAAAATCCTTTCTTAATTCAGATTTATCCATTGTAAAAATGTAACAATTTATGGTTTCTTTGGTTCTATTTAATATAGATATTAGTTGTGTTAGAGCACCATCAAATACTTTTTTGTTTCCACACAAAAGTAAGTTAATCATTTCTCCTCCAAAAAAAACACTATTATTATAGTTTAAAGCGTCCAAAATGTCAAGTTTTAGCGGATTACAAATTCAGCATAAAATTCTGTTTCATCAGCCTCTTTAACAATTCTATATTTAGTACCAGGTTCTAGTTTCCCATATTTGTTTACCCAAACCAAAGATTGTGTCATTGTTCCTGTTGGATTATCATATTCTGTATCAGGAAGAATTGCATTCTCTGGATTCTTTAATTCCATATCTTCCCACTCGCCATCTACATATTGTTGCAAACGCCAAATTGGTTTCCATTTATATGGAACATCGTTTGTATCTGTAATTGTAATAACTCCATTATCTTCTGTTAAAGATTCTGTATCAACTTCAATTGTCACCTTAGCTGGATCTCTTTTGATTCCATTTTTATCTCCACTAGCGGTAGAATTTTTAGTTTCTATCATACTACTATCTACTGTTGAAATTGCATCTTTTACTTTCTCATCTTTTTTGCCTTTTGGAATCATAATAATCAAAACAAGCAAGAAAATAGCTACTAAGACTCCACTTAAGATATAAATGAGTTTATTTCTCTTCATTTCCTCTTCACTAATGTGTCTTCTACTTTCTCTTCCACCAATTCTTTCTTTTTTCATAATATTAATCCTCTCTCCTAAATATCTTCTAATTTAGCTAGAATATCTTCTTCGCTACTTACATTTTCATAAATTACTGGATCATATAAATTTAAAATCTCATCTAAATCTCTTGAAAATTCTCTTAGCATAACTACTTTAATACTTGTTTCTTTTCCAGAACAATAATTATCCAGCACTCCTTTAAACTTTTTAATGAATGGAGCTTCTAAAACAAGATCTTCTGTATTTTTCTTAAATCTATCCACAAGCATTTCTTTAATTAGCATAATATCTTCATTACTAGCACAAGTTACCCTTTGGAACATCTGGTATGCGTCGTAATGATTTAATATTGGCTTATTCATAAATTCCGCAAATTTATCATAAAATGTTTCCATTTTCATTGGGATACATTTAAAGATATTTTCTGCCTGTTCACGATACATTTTATCTTCTAATTTATTATTTAATTCATGGAAATGAGAAATAATTTCGTTCATTTCATCCCCAATATCTAATCCAATTCTAGAAATTTCTTCTTCAATATTATCCACATACACAGAATTGTTTACAGCCTTATCCATAGAAGTTAAAAACATTTCTTTTAAATCGGCGATTCTATAATCAATTAAATTTCTTTTACTAAAATAACTAAAGTATCCAAATAATTTTACAATTTCAATTAATTTTAAGTCACCAGATTTTACATTCCCAATAACTTCTTCAACAATCTCCGGGAATTTGTCATCAGATATCTTCCAATATTCTTCTGTTAGTAATCTCTTATATCCTGGAAGCTTTTCTGTATCAATTGTATTAATAATATTTTCCATGTCTTTCTTAAAAGCTCTCATATCAAAGATTCTAGTTCTAACGTAGATTTCAATAAATTTAAAGAAACGATAGTCTGATTTAAAATTGAAGTAATAATTATTATCGAATTCCTTAATATAGAATTGTCTATTATCCATTAAGACTCTTGAAGAAACAAGAATTGATTTGTATTCTTCATTAGAATCAATTGTTACAAATTTATCTTTCGTAATCTTACCAGCTTTAATTTCAAATGAAACAGCAATTGTAAAAATTAACATAGTTTGTAATACTCTTAATTTTGTATTTGGATAATATTTATTCACAACTTCATAAACTTTGCTAAAATCATTTAAAGCATGTTTCAAGATTCTTAAGTTTCTTGTTCCTGATTTTACGAAAGTGGATGTAATCAAATTCGTATGTTCTCTTAAAAATCTCATTAAATCTGGATTATTTCCATATCTCATCAATAATCCATCAATGATATAATTAAATTTAGGCGCATATTCAAATGTTTCACCAATTAATTTTTCTTTAATTCTTTCATAATCATTTGCTTTATCAAAAACATATTCAATCTTTTCTCTAATTTTTTCAACCATTGGTTTATCAGAATTCAACAAACCATTCTCTTTATCAAGAATATAGGTTGCAATAAATGTTTTCATCTCCAAATTAGAACTTTTTAATTTTGTAGAAAGTTCTTTCTCATTACAAATTAAAATAGTTTTAATATGGTCATGTTCTACGAAATTATTGATATAACCTAAAATATCAATAACATCAACATTGGCTCTTTCTAAATCATCAAAACAAAGAACTTTATCATCTGTTGCAAAGAATTTTGCATAATCTACTTTATCGTCATTTTTACTAACTCCAAAAAAATTAGACATCTCTAGTCCAGTTTTAGCATACTCAGGAATAACACTTTGTTCATGACTATCCATATATTTTTTAAGATTCTTATCCATTAATTGTGTTGTTTCAATAAAAATCTTTTTACTAATATCTTCCAAATTGGAAATACCATATAAAGACATATAAATTGTTGTATATTTTTTACCATTCAAATTAAGTGATTCAATTTTTCTTTTTACCTGATTATTCCAAAAATAAGTTTTACCGCTTCCCCATTCACCATTAATCATAATAGCGTAATCAGTATAATCTGCTCTTACATAGTCTAAAATACTCTCAACTAAGTCTTCCATTCATTACCTCTTTTCTTTCGTTTTTTATCATTTGTATTATATACTAAAATATTTCTTTTGTATAGATTTTTTTGTAAAAAAATACCACCCAGGAAAGTGATTACTCTCCCGGGTGATAACGTTTAGTATACATGTTAGTTAAGTTTTAGAAATAGTAAAAACGCATATTTTTTGAACTCCTTGTTCTTTTAATACTTTTGAACATGCTCTTACCGTCGCTCCTGTTGTTAAAATGTCATCTACTAAGATAATATCTTTATTCTTGATATCAATCGCATTTCGAAAAGAAAAAATATTTCTCACATTTTTAATTCTTTCTCTTTCAGAAAGACTACTTTGTACCCTGTTTACTTTTCTTTTTTCTAAAACAGAAACCACTTTGAGATTTAATCTTTTTCCAAGTTCTAATGCTAATAATTTTGATTGATTATATCCTCTCTTCTGCTCTTTTTGATAGTGCATTGGAACATAAGTAATATAGTCATATTCTTTCAAAAACTCTATGATTTTCTTTTCTCTCAAACTTAATGCAATAAAGTATTGATATAGATACGCCTGTTCATGAAATTTAAAACTATGTATTCTCGTTCTAATCACATCTCTATAAAAAGAACCGCAAAATACATAGTCAAACCAATCATGATTTATTTTTTGAAATAAATACTTATCATTTAATTTTTGGAAACAGTTGTCACAAATTACTTTTCCTATTTTTTGACAATAAAAACATTTGGAAGGAAAAATAATATCTAACCATTTTTGAATTATTTCCATGCTAATTGCTTTAAGTAATATAAAACAATAGTATCCTATTTTTTCAAACCGTTTAGTCTTTCTTCAACGCTTTCTAACATTTGTTTATAGTTAGCAAGTTTCTCTTTCTCTTCATTTACTTTTTTCTCTGGAGCTTTGTTAACAAATCCTGGATTTGATAACATTTTTTCTCCTCTTTCAACCTCAGAAATTAATCTTTTCTTTTCATTTTCTAATCTTTCAATTTCTTCTTTGATATCTACTAATTCTTCGAAAGGAATAAATGCTTTGATGTCATCAACAACGATTGAAACTGCATTCTCAGGAATTCCAGTTTCTGTTTGCTGAATCATAATTTCTTCACTAAATCCAAGTTTTTCTAAGAATAATTTTGATTCTTCTAAATCTTCTAAATCATTGTTAGCAACTAAGATTAGTTTTGCCTTCTTAGAAGGATGAACATTCATCTTACTTCTTATATTTCTGATTTCAACAATTAACCTTTTTAATTTTTCAAAAAGTTCTTCTTCTTGGTTGAACTTCAATTCTCCTTTTACTTTTGGCCATTTTGAAACCATTAATTCTTTATCATTATATCTTACTAATTTTGAGTAAATTTCTGATGTAATAAATGGCATAAATGGATGTAGTAATTTTAAAGAAATTCCAAATACATAATCTAAAACATAACTTACTGCTACTTTTGTTTCTTTGTCATCACTATATAATCTAGGTTTTACAGTTTCAATGTACCAATCGCAGAATTCATTCCAAATAAATCCATAAATATTATCAAGTGCAATTCCTAAGTCGTAATTGTCAATATTTTTCGTAATATCTATAATCAATTTATCTAACTTGTTTAAAATCCATTTATCTTCTAATTTTAACAATTCTGCACGATATTCTTTCTTTTCAGTATCCCATACCTTATCGCTAAATTCAATTACTTCTTCATCTGATGAAATAGAATTTGTAATAAATCTTGCAGCATTCCAAATTTTATTAGCAAAATTTGAGGCTTGCTCTAATTTTTCTGGCATGAAACGAATATCATTTCCCATAGTTGTTCCAGAAATAACAGAAAATCTCAAACTATCTGCACCATATTGCTCAATCACATCTAATGGATCTACGCCATTTCCTAATGTCTTAGACATTTTTCTTCCTTGACTATCCCTTACAATACCATGAATTAAAACATCCTTAAATGGTTCAATATCTGTTAATTCTAGTCCTTGGCTCATCATTCTAGAAACCCAAAAAGTAATGATATCAAAACCAGTAACAAGCGTTTGCGTTGGATAGAACATTTTGTAATCTTCAGATTCTGTATTTGGCCAGCCTAAAGTTGAGAATGGCCATAATGCAGAACTAAACCATGTATCAAGTGTATCTGGATCTTGTTCTAATTTACTCGAACCACATTTCTCACATTTTTCTGGCATTGTTTTAGCAACATTAATATGTCCACATTCCTGGCAGTAATAAGCAGGAATTCTATGGCCCCACCAAAGTTGACGTGAAATACACCAATCTTGAATATTATCTAACCAATTAAAATATTGTTTTTCATATCTTTTTGGAACAAAACGAGTCTTGTCAGCTCTTACACTGTCTGCCGCTCTTTTTGCCATATCTTTCATTGAAACAAACCATTGTGTTGAAACTTTTGGTTCAATTGTATTTTTACATCTCTCGCATTTGGCAACGTTATGCGTATATTCTTCTGTTGAAACTAAAGCTCCAATCTCTTCCAATTTAGCTACAATATGTTTTCTTGCTTCTAATAAATCCATTCCTTGATATTCAGGAACTAAATTTCCCATTTTGAAATTTTCATCAAATACTTCAATCATTTCTAAATTGTGTCTTAAACCAGCAGCATAATCATTTGGATCATGGCAAGGAGTAATCTTAACACAACCTGTTCCAAATTCCATCTCTACAAAGTCATCTGCAATAATTGGAATCTCTTTATTCATAATTGGTAAAATACAAGTTTTTCCAATTAAATTTGTATATCGGGTATCTTTTGGATGAACAGCTACTGCTGTATCGCCAAGCATTGTTTCAGGTCTTGTAGTAGCAACCTCTATATATTGGTCTTCTGTCCCTGTAATTTTGTAACGTATATGCCATAAATGACTAGGTTCTTCTTTATATTCTACCTCTGCATCTGAAATAGAAGTATTACAACTTGGACACCAGTTAACCATTCTTTTACCTTTATAAATAAGACCTTTTTGATAAAGTTTAATAAATTGTTCTAAAACAGCATCACTCATACCTTCATCAAGTGTAAATCTATTTCTCTCCCAGTCGCAAGAACATCCTAGTTTTCTTTGTTGTTCTTGAATGATTCCACCATATTTATGAGTCCAATCCCAAGTTTCTTCTAAGAATTTTTCTCTTCCTAAATCTTGTTTTGTTTTTCCTTCTGCTGCCAGTTTTTGAACAACCTTCATCTCTGTTGAAATAGCCGCATGGTCACTTCCTGGAAGCCATAAAGTATTATATCCATTCATCCTCTTATAACGAATTAAAATATCTTGAATGGTTCCATCTAAAGCATGACCCATGTGAAGTTTTCCTGTGACATTTGGAGGAGGCATCATAATACAATAAGCTTCACTATTTTTATCCATAGATGGCTTAAAATATCCTTTTTTCTCCCATTCTTCATATAATTTGTCCTCAAATTCTTTTGGCGCATACTTGTCTGCCAATTTTTCTTTTTCCATAAAAATACCTCCTTCTAAAACAAAAGAGCACTTCATCTGCAAAGGACGAAATGCTCGTGATACCACCTTAATGTACTAGATGTTAGATATTTTATAAAACCAACAACTAGCCTCTTTATTTGTTAACGCAGTATTTTCTACGAGTAAACTTAAAGTTATTTTCAGTTTACTAGCTCCAAAGCTACCTTCAGTTCCTCTTATTATAAGAAGCTCTCAGCGTTATCACTTCTTTTCTCTTGTCTAACAGTTTGAAACTTACTCCTCTTCTTCATTGCTTTTCAAATATTATGTTAATATATTAACACATTTTCAGGTAATACGTCAAGAGGGAATTGAAAAAAATAGTAAAAATACATACAATCTGATGTTATGACAATATAAAACAATTTAAAAAACAAGAATCCGTCCTGTAAAGGACAGATTTTGTCAATTTATCTTGGTAACTTTATTGTAAAAATAGTTCCTTTTTCGCCGTTATGGCTCGCTTTAATTGTTCCACCATGTTTTGAAACTAACATATCTGCAATAGAAAGTCCTAATCCGCTTCCACCCGTTTCACGTGCTCTGGAATTATCTGCTCTATAAAATCTTTCAAAAACATGCTTAATTGCTTCATCGTTGATTCCAATTCCTGTATCTGCGACTTCAATTATGCATTTTCCTTCTTTAGGATATGTTTTTATTGTTATCTCATCTCCAGGTTCTGTATATTTTAAAGCATTATCTAATAGAATCACAATTACTTGGTAAATCTTGTTTGTATCAATAGAAATTACTTTTTTATAATTCAAGTCAAGTGAAAAGATTTTTTCCTGAATCTCAACAATTTCTCGATAAGTTTTTCCAATACTTTCTATAAATTCATCAATTTCAACTTCTTCCTTGTTAAGCTCCATCTGCTTAGAATCACCTCTAGACAAAGTCATTAAATCCTTTGTCATCTTTGACATTCTTTTCGTTTCATTTAAAGAAACACTAATGTCCTCTAATTTATCAACAATTTTCGCATTTGGATCACTTAGTAGCAATTCTTGTTTGGCTTGAATAATTGTAAGTGGTGTGCGAAGCTCGTGTGAAACGTTTTGAACAAATTCCTCTTGCTGTTTTAAAACTTTTGCTACAGGTGCTAAACTTCTTCTAGAAATATTAATGCTTGCAATAATAGAAACTCCTATTCCAAAAATGACTGACCAAATAATAATTCTTTGATATTCTTTGATCATCTCTCTTTCTGCATCAATATTTAAAAGAATCTGAATATATCCCGTTGTTGATTTTGTTACATCTGATAAATCGATTGTAATTCCTTTATAAAAATATTCATCATCAAAAATAACAACATACGTTTTGTTTATTTTCTCATCATCAAAATCAAAATCTTCAAACGCTTCATTGGGCATAAAACTTGCATTTGTTGTCAAAATTTTTCCGTCGTCGTTTCTTACAATGCATAAAATTTTGGGATTTGTAATATTGGCTAAAACGTTATATTCCTGTAATCCGTCCATTTCTTCATCGTTTGACTTTATTTCAAATTCATCTAGTTCTCTTAGAATTTTTTTGATATTATGACAATTTTCTTTCAATTCTATTTCTACAGAACTTAGCGTAATGTTTCTTACTAGAATTGCCATAAATATACCAAAGACTATAAACACGTTAATAAATATTAATAGATTTGATCTTATATATTTAAAGAGCTGATTTCTCAAAATTTTCTGCTCGTTCACAGTAACTCCTCCTTAAATTACTCACTCCAAATATAACCTACTCCTCTAATTGTTTTTAAGTATTTATCATAGCCAACTTTTTTTAATTCTTTTCTAAGTCCGCTTGTATAAACTTCAATTACATTTGTGCTAGTATCTGAATCAAATCCCCAAATTTTATCAAATATCTGATCTTTTGTAATAATTGTATTTTTTGAATTGATTAAATATTCTAAAACATCAAATTGTTTTCCTTGTAAAAGAATCTCCGTATTCCCTACATGTGCGGTTCTATTATTCAAATCTAATTTCAACTCTTGGAACTCCAATAAGTTCTCTTGATAGTTTCCACTCGTTCTTCTGATAATTGCATCAATTCTAGCTAAAAGTTCTTCTCGATTAAAAGGTTTTGTCATATAGTCATCAGCTCCTAATCGAAATCCCTTTAGCTTGTCGTTAATAGCATCCTTTGCAGTTAATATCAAAACTGGTGTATAAATTTTTCTACTTCTTAAATTTTCTAAAACTTGATATCCATCCATAATTGGAATCATTAAATCTAAGATAATAACATCATAAATACTGTTTTCAGCATATATTAATCCTTCTTCACCGTCAAAAGCTCTATCTACATCATATTTAGAGCAAATACATTGTTCAATCGTCTTAGATAAAATTTTATCATCTTCAATAATTAAAACTCTCATCTAGAATCACGCTCTCTTCCTCTTCCTTTAGAATTTCTATCTAAATATTTTTGTTTCAAACGTTCTTCTTTATTTTTATCTCTTGTCCTATCATCAATAGCATACTCTTGATCTTCTATTTCATTAAAGAATTCTTGATTAACATCTGCCTTTCTAGCTTCTTCAAATTTTCCACGTGCTAATAAGTCTTCCACTCTAAATCTTCTTCCAAGATTAACTACTTTAGAAATAATAGTATTATCACATCTAATTCTTTCTTCAAATTGTTCTTTTTGACTCTTTTTACGTGCTTTTTTCTTTTTCCTAAAATCTAAAATATATTCATATTCGTCTTGCGTAATTCTTCCTGCTTCGAAAAGAGCTTCAATTTCTGAATCCTCAAGTTCTAAAAGCTTATCTTGTAATTTTTTATCTTTATCGTCATGTTTTTTAGATTTTTTTGTTTCAACAATTAAATCATTTTTCTTTTTGCCAAACATTTTACTCACTTTCATGAACTAAGCTCCTTTCTTAATTTTGTCTTATTAATTAATTATCTTGAGATTCATATTTGTAAATTACAAAATATTGATCACTATAAATTTCTGTATATTTTTCGTCTTCT
>JAFUWA010000027.1 GCA_017477355.1 Clostridia bacterium | reverse complement strand
GCAATTGTTCTAGGAGCAATTCTTAATTGTAGAGAAACTGGAGAATTAAATAAAAACGAAATCAAAAAAGGCACTGGAATAATTGAAAATGCTGTTATTGATTATTATGATAATAGTATTCCAGATTATCAACCGACGATTATAACAGATGAAACGCAGGATATTATTGATGAAACAATAAAAACAACGTTTCAAGGCGAAGATGTTTCAACAAAAGAAGTAATTGAAAGTTCTGAAGAAGAGGAAAAAGAAATTACTGATGAGGGAGCTTTAGAGGTAGATGCTGTCATAGAACAAGAAAATATTAGCTATGATGGCACAAATACTGGCAATGGCTTAAATTTATTAGGAGCGTACCAAGGTTTAACATATTATTCTCAAGCAGATTCAAGATGGGCTGAAGATATGTATTCAAGCATTGGAGACAGTTCTCAAACAATGAGAAGTTCTGCATGCGGACCTACATCTGCAGCAATGATAGTATCAAGCTCAAAAGGTTCAATATTGCCTACAACGTTGGCTAATTTAGCTGTTGACAATGGATATAGAACTGCTGGAAATGGAACAGCTTGGAGCTTTTTTTCATTCATAGCAGATTATTTTGATTTTAATGAATATTATACAACTTCAAACTTTAATGTTGCAATGAATTATTTGAGACAAAAAGATGCTGCAGGCAACAATAAATATTATATAGTTGTAAGTTGCGGAAGTGGCTTATTTACTACTGGCCGGTCATTATATAGCTTTAGTAGCAAATAATGATGGAATGATAACTGTTTATGATCCTTATTTATATAATGGAAAATTCAATACTGCTTCCAGGAAAAATGCAGGAGTCACAATTTCTGGAAATAGTGCATATGTTACAGAAGAAGCTTTTGAGATTTACGCAAATTACAAATATTTCTGGATTTATTCAAATGACAACGGTTATGGAAATGTCGCTTTAGATATAAAAACCGATATAAATTTAATAAGGTACGTAGCAACACAAAAACTTAGTTTACTTGTTAGAGAGACCCCAAATGGTGAAATATTAAATAGACTTGCTAAAGGAACGCAAGTAAATGTTGTTGGAATTAATGGAGAGTGGGCAAAGATAAATAGTCCATATTCTGGCTGGGTACATTCTGAATACTTATCAGCTAGTCCTGTTTTAATGCATAATACAGTTGGAAATTATTATAGATTAAAAACTAGAGCTAATTTATACAGCAATCCTGATTTAAGTGGAATAGAATATAACTATTTGGCTCAAACACAAATAAAAATATTGGAAAATGTAACAGAAAATATTGATAAAGTGCAAGTAGTAAAGACTGGCAGGATAGCTTATATTAACAATTCTGCATATACTATTTCTGGAGCAACAGGACAAGTTAAAAACACAGTTGGCAATCTATATCGTCTAAAACAAAAAACAACTCTTTTTGCTAATCCTGGAATGAATGGAACATATTTTACATATCTTCCATTAACACAAATTATAGTTTTAGATAACTACAATTCATCAATAGATTATATACAAGTTATAAAAACTGGTAGAAAAGCATATTGCTATTCAAATGCTTTTTAGTTGAAAAATTTCTTAAAATATGTTAAAATATTATAAACTAACGGTTATAAGATATATTCTTATAAGCTTTTTATATAGAAGAGGTAGAAGAATCTACCTCTTTTATTATGTTGTATCATTAAAATTCCGATACACCACGTTGGGTTCATTTTGATGAGCGTCAAGCAGCAAGTGGATACCCACAAGTTAGACAGGGAGCAAGAGGGGTTTATGTTTGTGTTCTTCAAGATAGTTTAAATACGTTACGGCTTTCGAACTGGTGGATTAGATGGTATTTTTGGAACTCAAACTAATAATGCAGTTAGAAATTATCAACAATCCAGAGGATTATCTGTGGATGGAATTGTTGGTCCTAATACTTGGAACCGATTAATGGGAGAAGTTGTAGGAAATGGAGAAACAAGTACGACAATCAATTAAAAAAGCAAAGGCAGCATTAAATTGAATTTAATGCTGTCTTTGTCGATACATTTCTATAAGGTTTTTTCCTTGATCTTCAGGGTCTAAGTCGACATCTTTTGCACTTGCTTTCCACTGACTTCCTTCTGGAAGAAAAGAATAAGCAAAATTGTGTCGTAGCCATTCATCTGCCATATCTTCAGCTGTTCTATACGATTCTCCGTCGTTTCCAGGAATTAAATGGATTTCATTTAATGCTTGGCAAATGATTGTGATATCATTGCGATTGGTGATTTTATAAGAATCTGTAATATGCCAACTGTTTTTGGAATAAACTGCTGAAAAAGTTTTGCCGTGATACGTGAACTCAAAATCTTTTTCTTTTCCATCTAAATCAATTAGATTGATATCATCTGGAGAAGTAAGTGACTCTGGCTCGTTTGTTGCATCTTGATTGTTGGCAGGCTCTACTTGGTTTGTGTCTACTTCGTTTGTTACATCGTTTGAATGTGGTTTGGTTGATTGATACACAAAAACAAGTGTAACAGCTACAATTATAAGTGCAATCATTGTAGTTATTTTTTTCATGCAAAACACCTCTTATAGAAATTTTAAAAATGGGGCAAGCATTAAGGGCAGTTAATGCTTGCTTTTTAGATGATTCTCAATGCCGGAATACCTTTGATACTGTAAATCTTACCCGGTTCGCAGAACTCGTAAAGAAATCCCATAATGACATTATGATAAGGCTTCCACTCGCTTGCGATTTGGAGCCGAAGCCCCTGGCGTGTATACCTATCATAATAATCAAAACAGCCTCCGAGAGGCATTGGTATTAAGGTTCTACCAAATTTTGGACGCCTATCATAGGAAAGTTGGCAGCCTTTTTGGTAACTCCAAAATACGCAGGGACCGTCACCTTTACTATCATCCTCGTGGACAATATCTACAGTTGGGTATCCAACATTTTTGGCTCTAATATAAAATCCTTCTTTTGGGTTTCTCTGGATTTCGTCAAAATCCAGGACTAAGATGTTGCCTTGAACTTTGAAGGATTTCTTTGACCTCAAGAGGTCGATGGAATATTTTCCGCTTAGTAACGCGCTATGCATTTGGCATGGATCTCCATCAAAATCGTCTGGAGAGGTTGTACAAGCATTGTACTGGCAACAAAGCATCCCTTTGCAGTCTTTGCATACGTGATGATATCCTTTGTTCCGCCATTTTTCCTCATCAGGACTTAAAGCCATTTTATCACATCCTTCTGGATATTTGTATGTTCTGCCCAACATACGGATATTTCTATTATACTACAGAACTGCCAATAATACAACTTCAAGTTTCTTGAAGTTCTTTTAGAAAATTTTTTGTCTTTATGAAACAGATGTGATAAAATGAATGTCTTAATAGGTGAAATTCACTTTGAAAGGAATGCGCTTTAAATGGAAGAATTAGTAAAAGAGGCAAAAAGGGGTAACGATACAGCATTTAGCCAGCTGATTACCATGCACAAAAAAGAGCTCTATTTAGTAGCAAGAAGTAAATTAAATAATGAAGATGATATTGCAGATTGCATTCAAGAGGCAATTTTGAAATCTTATAAAAATATCAAGCAATTGAAAGATGTTAAATCCTTTAAATTTTGGTTGTTAAAGATTTTGATTAACGAATGCCATAGACTTTACAAAAAAAGAGGAATGAATGAGGTTTCTATTGAATCAAATGAGATGGAGAATGTTCTTCCAGTAGATGGAAAAATAGAGGAAAATATCGCATTTGAAAGTGTTATTAGAGATTTGTCTGAAGAAGAAAAAACAATATTAACCTTGTTTTATGTTTCAGGCTATAATACCAAAGAAATTGGAAAGCTGCTAAAGAAAAATGATAATACAATTAGGGTAAAAATGATGCGAGCGAAAAATAAGCTTAAAAAGAAATATGAGGGAGGGGCGCTTTATGAATGGTAATAATGAGATAGATGATTTACTAAAACTTTCAAGTTTGCAAGATATTCAAATTCCAGAAAAAGTAGAGAACCGAATTGATGAAACCTTGAAAAAGTGCAAAAAGAAAAAGCCAAATTTTGTTTTATACTTTGGAAGAGTTATTGCAACGATTGCAACTGGCTTGACGATAGCAGCAGGTGGCTTAGTTGCTTATGCTGGTGCAACAGGAAAATTAGATATTAATATTGGAAATACTGGTCATAAGAAGATAGATCAAAACTACAACGAAGTAGCAACAAGTGTTGATAAGAAGATTGATAATGAATATTTTACACTTACTTTAGAATCTATGGCGGCAGACCAAGCCTATTTGATTTTTGATTATGATATTAAATTTAAAGAAAAGGCAATGCAAGAAATTGGAGAATTTAAATATGATATTGAAGATGAGCATTATGGAATTTGGCTAAATAGTGATACTTTTATCAATGGAGAAGAAAAAGTATTAGTAGGCGGAAGAAATCTTTCAACAGTTGAAAAAATAAGTGAGAATGAATTTAAATTAGTAGAAGTTTATAGCATTGCAAATATGAAAGAAAACACATTACAAGTTAGAAAGAAATTTAATAGTTTGCAAGTGATAGAACGTAAAGAAAAGTTTTTTCGAGAGACAAAACTTAATGTTGATATAGCGCAAGAATTAACAGCGACTGTAAAATTTGAAAATAGGGATACAAAGGTTTTAGTAGAGAAAGAATTTGAGGATGGTTCAAAGCTTTATGTTGAGCAAATGGCAAATTCAAAATTCGAGAATTTTATTTTAGTAAGAAATATTTCAGCACCACAAAAATATAAAGATATGTGGAATAGAGAAGCAGAATTTATGATGAGCTTCCCACAGTTTGCAATATGCAATCAAGATGATGAAACAATTTATTCTGATTCTAATAGACTAGATGAGTATTACGAGAAAATGGTAGAGGATGGCAGCTTTGAGTATACAGAGCCAATCGATATTAATGAAGATGATATTGTTAGAATGCAAGAAGTGAACCTTTTGAAATTAGGAATAGAGGAAGAAAATATTCCAGAGCAAATTAAGCTTTTGCCAATAACTGCTAAGTTGTATAATGATAGAAACATGAGTGAATACAACTTTTATATGCAAGAAGACTGGTATCCTGTAACAGTTGGAGATGTTCATATTGAAGAAACAAGTCAGATTGGCGGAAGTGTTACAGTTACTAAAATTGAAGAATCTGACGATGATATCACATTCTATTACGAGAAAAATGGATATGTTCCAGAATTTATTTATCTTGAAGTAAGAGTAAAAAATGATAAATTGAATTATTATTCTCCTTTTGAAACAGAAATTAAAGGAATTGACGGAGAAGAAAATAAATTTGTCTTTACAAAAGATGTTGAAAAGATGACTGGTGCACCATTAGTAGGATATGAAAGAACAAATAATGCTAGTGAATTAGAATTTGCGTTGTTTTATAATGTAAAATATGAAATATTAGCCGAACCTCTTACGTTTGAATGGGAGAAAACAGAAAATAGTGAAGTAGCAACAATTGAAAATATTGAATTTTCAGAATTTGTAAATGATATTAACGAGAGTCTCCATGATATGAATGTAGCGCAAAATTATAGTGGAATCATTACAGAAATGAGCGATAAGACTTTGAAATTCTACTCTGATATTTTCAAAAAAGATTTGATTTTATCTTATCCTGCAGAGTTTGAGTATACTAATAAAAGAACAAATCAAAAGTTAGAGTTTAAAGACATAAAAGTGGGAGACTATTTAATGTTTGAACGAGTTAATGGTGGTAATTTTGATGAAGGTCAATTTATGGTTATTAGGAATTTAAAAGGAGAAGCGCTAAAGGAAGAATTATTGCTTCAAATGAATCCTTATGCAGAAAGACTTGGAGTAGAATTTGTATATAGAGAAGCCAAGAATGTTGAAATAGTAGATGAGAATAATGCAATTATTACTTATGAATTTTCGGATATGTATCAATTTAGATTAGGAAATAGTGAAAAATTCGAAATTAAGGTATTAGTAAATTCTGATACCAAGATTTGCAGAGATGCTACTTGGGACTGGGAACCAATTCAAATCCGTGATTTGGAAACAATAGAATATGAACCAGCAAGAGTTATGATTTGCTTGAATCAGGCTACAATTAATGACGAAATGCCAGTGGCAGAAAGTGTTGAACTTGGATTTCCAGCTGAAGAATTTTAATTGAATTAAAAGACTAGATGAATTTTCATTTAGTCTTTTTTGTTACAAAATGCTATTGAAAATCAGTATATTTATCTATAAAATATTTGTAACGAAATGAGAAGTTTTACGTTATATTCTTAAAGGAGGAAAAGACATTGCAAGATATCGAACAAGTATATAAAGAATATTTTGAAACAGTCAATAAATATTTATTTTGTCTGACTCATAGCAATGATCTTTCTGAGGAATTAACGCAGGAAACATTTTGCAGAGCGGTTAAGAAGATTGATAGCTATAATGGAGAATGCAAAATGTCAGTATGGTTATGCCAGATAGCAAAGCATTTATACTATGATTATTGTAGGAAAAACAAAGAAATATTGATATAGATGATGAAATATTAGAGAGCTTATCAGATTCGCTGGATATAGAAGAAGATGTAATTTCTAATGAGGAAAAAACATCTTTGTACAAGAAGATGCAAAAACTTGAGCCAGAAGTAAGAGAAGTAATTTATTTAAGAATTACAGGAGAATTAAGTTTCAAAGAAATTGGAGATATATTAAATAAATCAGAGACATGGGCTAGAGTAACCTTTTATAGAGGAAAATTGAAGTTAAAGGAGGGTGAAGCAGATGGTGAATAAAAGAGATTGTAAAATAGTGCAAGATTTGTTGCCAAACTATCTTGAAAAGCTAACAAATGAAGAAACGAATCATTTTATTGAAGAGCATTTGAAAGAATGTTCAGAATGTCAAAGTTTGTTAGAAGAAATGAAAAAACAATTCAGTGTCAATTTTGAAAAAAGAAATAATCAAGATGTAGAATATATCAAAAAATTCAAGATGAAAATGAGTAATTTAAAATTGTTTGCCACTGTAATGCTTATTATTGCGGTAGTAGAGGTTGCGGTTATCTTTATTTTTAGATATAAACAAATGAGAGATGAATTGATTGCAACTCATGAAGATTTTATGGATTCTGCAGTATATATTTGGAATATAACTGCAGATTATGAAGGCGAAATTGATAAATTAAGAAAAGAATTAAGTAAATATGATGAAAGCTATAAAGAGCAGATTGAAAATTCTTTTATTGGAGATTTAGAAGAGATTTCTGAAGAAAATGGAATTACTAAATTACGTGTAAAAAGAGTTTCTAATACGGTAAAAGCAGAATATGAACTTGTAATTTCAGAGAATACAGAAATTGTATTTAACAATGATGTTGTAGATGTATCACTATTGAAAGAAGGGCAATTTTTGAATGTGCATTTCATCACAGATGAACTTGATAAATATCCAGAAGAAATGACAAATGTAAAATCAATTGAAATTATAGCAAATTCAAGCTTAGAAGCTGAAATTACAGAAATAAATAGGGATGAAGAAAACTTTGCAATTAGTATCAATGGAACAGATGGACTTGCTCATTATGTATATGTTTCAGATGATACGCAAATTTTAAAAAACGGTACAAGTGTGAGTAAATCTGAATTACAGGTCGGACAAACTGTAGAAATTCGATATCCAGGGCTAAACGGAAATTTCCCTCAAACATTAAGTGGTATTACAAAAATAGAAATTGTAGAATAACTGGAATAGGAGGAGAAAGCAATGAAGAAGATTTTGAAATATACTTTTGTAATTCTATTAATAGTGCTTGTTTGTTTTTTGACAAATATTATCAGAAATATGATTATTTTAAATCCACTAAAGGAGAAAATAAGAGATTTAGGCAAGATTGAAACGTTTTCCTATACTATCAAATCAGGAGATGCAAATCAAAAAATAACTAAAATTGATAATATTATCAAAATAGAAAAAAATGAAGATAATATGGTAATGTATTTTAATACAGCAACAAATGAGATGATAAGAGAGGATATGACAACAGGAGAAAGAACATATTATCCAGGTCCAAATCCAGCTTCTGCAACTTTAATTTTACTAGATTTAGATTATTTTGATGACTTTGAAGTATATATTGTAAACCTAATTACGACAAAGGAAATTAATGGGGTAAAGTGTTATAAAATTAAAAATCCAACCCTTTCTATGACTTATTATGTAAGCGCAGAAAATGGTTTAACGATGGCAATAGTAAGTGAAGATAAAGAGACCGGAGATACTGGTAATACAACATATTATCAATATGAATTTGATCATCTTGAAAAAATAGATTTTGATGCTTTAAAAGTACTTGCAGAAGAAGGAGAAACAAAAGTAGCAGATTTTACCGAAGCTCCAGAATATTTTTATTTTCAATTTTTAGATTATCAAAAAGATAGAAAGGGAAATGAAGTTGTAGAATTATTAAACAAAATGATTTTAAATGCTTCAGATAACGAAGAGGATAATACTAAATTACCAGACATTATTTACTTAGATAAAAATGATTCTGTGAAGAATTCTGGGTTAACGAATATATTAGATTTAACAGACGAAGATATAAATCATGTTTTGGAAGTAGAAGTATATGCTTCTAATGATGGTTCATTTGAATTTCAATATAATAGGGATAATTCATTTAAAATTGTATCTAATACAGAGAATCCTAACCAAGAGGCAATGTCAGAATTAAGTTCTCAGATTAATTTAGAAGACCAATATTATGTTGGATTTTATTACAATTGGTCTAATAATGAAGGATTAGAAGCAATTATCATTAGTCATTTGAATTAATGGGAAATGGGGAATGTTCCTCATTTCCTATTTTTATAAATTTGCAAGCCTTCAAGTAGAAATGCTATAATAAAAAAGGATAGTGCTTTTTACAAGGGGGAACTCTTATGAAACAAAAGAAAGTATTGAAAAGGGTATTAACGATTTTGATAATTGTCTTGATATTAATATTAGTTGTGTTTTGGACTAATATTGTAAGAAAGCATTTGATAATCCAAGATTTAAGACAAAAAATTGCTGAAAATAGAAAAGTCGATAATTATTATGTAAAAGTAAAAGTAGATTATGAAAATGGTATGCAATCCTATATTTTTAAAAAGGGAAATTTAGAATTGGTAAAAAATGAAAATGATGATGATGAAACTATTATGTATCGTTATAAGGACTTAGAGAATCAAACGGTAAATATGTATTTTATCAATGAAGACAGTAAAGTAGCTATATTAAGACAAAAAGATGAAAGTAGTTTTGGTGAATCTCTTTTTGAAGATTATTTTGATATTGAGAATCAAGTAGATTATTTGAAGTTTTTAGCAAAGGTAAAAATTTCTTCAAAAGAGTATAACGGAAAATCATGTTATTGTATCAATGTTGATAAATGTTTTGAAATTACAGATTTTGGATTTATTGTATTAGACA
This sequence comes from Clostridia bacterium, assembly GCA_017477355.1. Lineage (GTDB taxonomy): Bacteria > Bacillota > Clostridia > TANB77 > CAG-508 > Scatovivens. The sequence goes on along the minus strand of JAFUWA010000027.1, from coordinate 28,620 downwards.
TTAATGAAATAAGAAATAATGAACCTTATGAACTATATATAGAAAAAGAAACAGGATTAGAACTGTATAGTTCACTTTTATTAAGAGAATATGAATATCAATTTGATGTTGTAACAGATGAAGATTTTATAGAGCCAAATATTTCAGATTTCAAAGTAACTTATTTAACACTAACAGAAGAGGATTACAAGAAATATAATGAGGAAGATTTATCTCTTAGAATAGTGGGATGGTCTCATGGATTCAATAATCTTGAAGAACAATATGGATTGACGTTCAGGGTTTATGAACAGGTTCCAGATGAAACTTTAGAGGGAGAAATTGGAAGATTTGTAGGAAAAGATATCATGTTCAGCGTTAATTTAGATAAAGATATGATATGTAAATTCGGAAGAGAAGAAAGAACACTAGAAGAAGAATTCCAATTAAGACAAGAGGCAGGAACATTAAAAGCTTATGGAGATGAAGAAGTATTTCCATTATTAAATGATGAATTAGTATTTGAAAATGGAGAATTGGTATCAATTATGTTTTCACCAGTTTAAACATTAGAAAAAGATAAGGCGGTCACAATTTATGACCGCCTTAAAATTTTGTCTTGATTTTTTAATAAAATCATGTTATATTAATTCCAGTTTATTTCAAAAAATTCTTGGCACTTCGCCAAAAAAATCAGAAATTTAAAATTTAATTATGAAAAGAAAGAAGTGATGCCTTAAAATATTGTTTTTTTGCAACTTTTATGTTAATATAGGAAGGAGGAAAGCTATGCCAATATTATCTAATTTTTATGGCATTTTAATTAAAATGTATTTCCAACAAGCAGAACATAATCCTCCACATATTCATGCAATTTATGGAGAATATATGGGAGCAATTGATATAAGAACAGGGGAAATACTAGAAGGAGATTTGCCAGTAAGAGCTCATAAGTTAGTCAAAGAATGGCTTAATATTTATAGAGAAGACATTTTAAGAATTTGGAAAACTCAGGAATTTAAGAAAATTCCACCATTAAAATAGGAGGAACTAGGTATGTTTCACAAGGTAAAAGAAGTAAAAGCAATTGAAGAATATGTGTTAGAAGTAGAATTTTATGATGGAATAATAAAAAAATACGATGTTAGTCCATTGTTTGAAAAATGGAAAGTTTTTGAACAGTTAAAAACAGAAGATGGTCTATTTAAGCAAGTAAAAGTAGATCAAGGTGGATATGGAATTTCATGGAATGATGAAATTGATTTATCTTGTGAAGAATTATGGAATAATGGAATTGCTCAATAAACTATGCAAATGGAGAAGGATATGAAGAAAAAATTACTAACTTTAACATTTGTTTTCTTGATATTACTAATAATTACAATTATGGTATTATACATTATCAATGTCATTCCACACAAACAATACACTAACGAAGATTTTGGAATTGAGCAATATGTAAGTCAAGTTGATAAGGATAATGACGGAATTGATGATCAGACAGATGTATTAAATAATGCTAGAAAATATGTAGAAACAAAGCCAAAATATAAGAGTAAATATTATGACACAGGATACCCGGATGATGAATACGGAGTTTGTACAGATGTTGTAGCCCAAGGTTTGAAGAATTCAGGATATAATTTAATGGAGCTTGTAAATGAGGATGTTTTAAATCATCCGGAAGATTATAATATCGAGAAGCCAGATAAAAATATTGATTTTAGAAGAGTAGTAAATCTTGCGGTATATTTCAAACATACAGCAACTTCGCTTACAACAGATTTATCTGAAATTGAAGAATGGCAAGGCGGAGATATTGTCATTTTTTATGGACATATTGGAATTATATCAGACAAAAGAAATAAAAAGGGAATTCCATTTCTAATTCATCATGCGAACCCAATGCAGGTTCACTACGAAGAAGATGTTTTAGAGGCTTACAAAGACGATATTATTGGACATTATAGAATTAGTTAAAAACAAACCGACTACAATTTGCAGCCGGTATATTTTTTACAAAAAATTGTAACCTTTTTAGATTTAGAGTACACTATTACTATGTAAGATGTCTTATAAAGGAGAAATGGTAAATATCTATTTGATTTTTTTAGTCTATATGATAAAATGTTTTTGATTGAAAATAAAATTTCATTAATGAATTTTAAGGAGTAATTAAATCTACTTATGAGTAATAAGAATGAAAAATTAGAAATTTTAAGACAACTTGATGAATATAAAACATTTGGAACACAATTAGCTGAAGGAATGAAAATAAAAGGATATAGTAAACAGGCGCTTTCTGAAGAATTAATAAGTAGGAATCATTATATTGTTGAAAAAACAATTGCAAGGTGGCAAAGGGATTTAGAATATCCAGATATCACAATCATCTATCTTTTAGCTGAAATTTTAGATTTAAATGTAAACAATTTGTTAATAGCAAAGCAACTTATGCAAAAATATGGTTTAGCTTCCATCAATATGGAACTCATGAAAAAAGTTTGCAAATTTTTTGACAAATCATTAGTTTTTGCTTATTATTTTATAAAAATAGGAATTTGGGTTGGATTAATATTTGCACTAGGCTTAGCATGGGGAATAGAAATGAATATCTTCTTAGCAATTGGTTTATTGATTGGTCTAGCGATTATTGTTGGAATTGCGATACATATAAGTTTAGGGTAGGATTGAAATATGATAACTTTAAAGATACGGAGGAATTGAAAAATGACTCGAAAGAAAATATTGATACTATTTTTAATTGTAATTACTGTTATTTTAATTGCTGTAAGCATTATCATACTTGGAAAGGCAAAAGGAAAAGAAGATATTCCTGCTACAAAAGGTGAGAATGATGATACTTATGTTAATACATCCGGTGCAATAATGAAGGCAGTGATTATTAGAGCAGAAAGTGATTATTTAGGAGTTATGGAGCTTGGAAATTATAATGCATTATTGAGAGTTAACTTAAATAATTTTAATTATGATGGATTTAAGATGGGACAAGAAATATTAGTTTATTATGATGGATTTGTACTAGAAAGCTTTCCAGGGCAAATTAATAATATTGAAAAAATTGAAATAACAAACGAAGAAAGTAATGTCCAAATTCCAGATGAATATTTTAGAGTTTTTAATAATTCTGGAGAAAATGTTGAGATTTCTATATCAGAAATAACGAATAATGGTATTGATCTTTTGATAAAAGATACGAATGATTTACAATATGTTTATTCAAATCATTATATGATTCAAAAGCAAGTAAAGAACCCAAATTATACAGGTGTTGTACAAACACTAGGAGAGAATACAAGCAATTCTATTGCACCAGCTATGCGGAACAGGACCAGAATATATTTATGAAGACTTAGAAACAATTTCAGAAGTTTCTAGTCAAAGCACTGTCGAAAGTATAGAGGGCAATCAGATGATAGAGAAAAGAATAGATTGGACTCCACTATATGGAAGTTTAGAAGAACGGAAATTATCTAATAAAACTATATGAAGATGGCACTTCATTAATTACAGTAAATTTTAGTATTAGCAATACTTTAGAAGCAACTTATAGTGAGCCTAATGTAAGCTTACATTAAAATAAGAAATAACTTGTTTCAATTTGAAACAAGTTATTTTTATACTCTGAAAAAAGTAATTTGAAATCACAATTCGTGATCTCAAATATAGAAGAAAAATAGAATTGTTTAAGGTCACAAATTGTGACCTTAAAGTTTTTTAAAATTAAGTAAAAATATACTTGACATGTGCAAACAAATGTTTTAAAATGTATTCTGTAAAAAGGATGTGATAATTTATGCAAAATGAAGAAATGACAGTATTAGAAGAATTTACAAATGAAGAAATAAAAAATCTAATCTATACGATAAGAGGAAAGCAGGTGATGTTAGATAGTGATGTTGCAAGACTATATCATTATGAAACCAAAAATATTAATAAGGCAATGAAAAGAACTATAGAAAGATTTCCAGAAGATTTTTGTTTTCAATTGAAAGAAGATGAAGTAGCAAACTTGAGGTTCCAAATTGGAACCTCAAGTTTAGAAAAAATTTAAGATTCTTTAAGGTTCCAAATTGGAACCTTAAAGAATTCAAAGAGAGGCAAGCATAGTAAATATTTGCCATATGTTTATACAGAACAAGGTATATCAATGCTTGCAGGTGTCTTGAAAAATAATATCGCAATTAGTGTAAGTATTAATATTATAAGAGCATTTATAGAAATGCGAAAATTTTTATCAATTAATGGCCAACTTTTTGAGAGATTAACAAATGTTGAATATAAACTTTTAGAGCATGATAAAAAATTTGAAATTCTTTTTGATAAATTACAACATGAAGACGAAATCAAACAAAAAATTTTTTTCAAGGGACAAATTTGGGATAGCTATAGTTTGATAATTGATCTTTTCAAAAAAGCACAAAAAGAAATTGTTATTATCGATAACTATGTTAGTGATACAATCTTGAAAATGTTATCCAAAAAGAATAAAGGAGTAGAAGTTCTAATATTAACTTCTCCCAATACTTACATAAAGCCAATTGATATCGAAAAGTTTAATAAAGAATATCCTACTTTAAAGATTCAAAAGACTAATCGATTTCATGATAGATTTATTATTATAGATAGAAAAGAATTATATCATTGTGGGGCTTCCATTCAAGATTTAGGTACAAAGTGTTTTGCAATTAATAAACTGGAAGATACTAGTTTAATTGAAAAATTAGTAAATGTTTGAGGTCCCAAATTGGAACCTCAAGTTAAACATATTTAAGGTGAAAATTTTCCACCTTAAACAAACTGGTCGCAAATTGCGACCGCCTACTTTTATTTCCCAAATTTTTATGATATAATCCAAATGTCATATGAAAAGAAAAGGAGAAAACAAATGCAAGAAGTTTGGAAGGTTCTTAAGAAACTATTTGAAATGAACATTGTTCAGTCAATTCTAGTGGTATTTGTAAATTTGATTATTTATAAAGTTATTCTTCATTTTGTTGCCAAAGGCGAAAAGAGTAGCAAAGTTTCTGAAAAATTAAATAATAAAAGTAAAACATATTTGAGATTAATGAAAAGTATATTAAGATATATTTTTATTATTATAACAGTTTTGATGATTATGCAGATTAATGGTGTAAATGTATCTTCAATGCTTGCTGGAGTTGGAATTGCCAGTGTTATTATTGGTCTTGCTGTTCAAGATGCTTTGAAAGATATCATTAGAGGATTTAGTATCTTATCTGCTGGATATTTCAGAGTTGGAGATGTTGTAAAATATGGGGATGTTACAGGAAAAGTAGAGGTTCTTGGGTTGAATACAACTAAAATAAGAGAACTTGCTACTGGAAACTTAGTTTCTATTGCAAACAGAAATATTGAGCAAATCCAAGTTGTTTCAGGAGAAGTATATGTAAATGTTCCATTGCCTTATGAAGTAAAAATAGATAGAGCAGAAGAGGTTATGGGAAAAATTGTAGAAAAGATTAAGGAAAATAAAGACATCAAAAGTGCAGATTATATAGGAGTGAATGAACTAGCAGATTCAAGTATCAAATACTTATTAAAGGTTGTATCAGCTCCTGAAAGTATCTTGAAAATAAAACGATACACACATGGCTGTGTTCTACGAGTATTGGAACAAGAAGATATTTCTGTACCATACAATCAATTAGATATTCATCAAAAATAGGATATTGAGATAGTATTAGCATATAATTAATTGGAGGAAAATTTATGAAAGTTTTAATAATTAATGGTTCACCAAGAATGAACGGAAATACAACAATTGCTGTTAACGAAATGGATAAAATTTTTAAAGAAAATGATATCGAGACAGAGATAATTCAAATTGGAAATAAAGATATTAGAGGATGTATTGCATGTCGGACATTGCTTCAAACATGGAGAATGCGTATTCGATGATTTAGTAAATGAAGTTGCTCCTAAATTTGAAGAAGCTGATGGTTTAGTAATCACTACTCCAGTTTATTATGCTTCTGCAAATGGAACAATCATCTCATTTTTAGACAGATTATTTTATAGTACCCATTTTGATAAAACAATGAAAGTAGGAGCAAGTGTTGCTGTTGCAAGAAGAGGAGGCTTATCTTCAACATTTGATGAATTAAATAAATATTTCACAATTTCAAATATGCCAATTGCTTCAAGCCAATACTGGAATAGTGTTCATGGAAGAGCACCTGGAGATGCAGCAAAAGATGAAGAAGGATTGCAAACTATGAGAGTCCTAGCTAGAAACATGACATTTTTAATGAAGAGTATCGCACTTGGAAAAGAAAAATATGGCTTACCAGAAAAAGAAGAATGGAAACCAACACATTTTATCAGATAATTAATTTGAGCTAAGCAGAGTAACAGACGGAGGAAAAATGAGACATATTCAATTTGAAAACGAAGAAAGTTTTTCAAGCGATTTTAACATTGTAACTTCTAGCAAAGGAACAATTGTAATTGATGCTGGATTTTATAATGATGAAATCAAATTGTGCTTGAAACAAATAGGAAAAATTGACGCGATTTTATTAACGCATGGTCATTGGGATCATATCCAATCATTAGATGAAATTAAGAAAGATTTTCCAGAGGTAAAAATTTATATTCACGAAAAAGATTATGAATTTTTGGAGAATCCAAGTTGGAATCTTTCTCTAAAACATGGATTTGATTTGAAAGTCCAATCAGAAGCAGAAAAACTAAAAGAAGGAAAGTTTAAAGTTGGAGACTATGAAATTGAGTTAATTCATACTCCAGGTCATACAGGTGGATCTTGTTTGTATTATTTGAAAGAAGAAAATCTTCTTTTTACAGGTGATACCATTGGTCCTAAAGTGATTGGAAATTCTTATTATCCAACAGGAAGTGAAGAAGATATGTTTCAGTCTTTAGAAAAGTTTAAAAATCTAAATCTTCCTAAAGATACAAGGTGCATTAGTAGCCATTGGGGAAGTGGAACATTTGAAGAAATATTAGAAATGAATCCGTATTTGAATTTTGTTTAAGAGCAAGTTTTGATTGCTCTTTCATAGTTTGTTAAATTAAAAAATAAAAGGATTTTCTTGAGTTTTGTCGAATATTATAATTAACTAACAGTTTTATAAATTAAATTTTAAAGGTTTGTAATAGGTATTGCAAATCTTTTTTTGTTGTCTAGGCATTAATAGTGAAAATAAGAGTTATATAACTATTAATATTGACATAGTAATACCAAATATGATACTATATATTAAGAGATATATAACTCTGGAATGGAGGAATATATGTCAAATAAAGTTGATAAAATAATACAGAAGATGAAACGACAGCCTAATGGAATTAGGTTTCAAGAATTAGCTAAAGTATTAGAAGAATATGGTTATACAATGAAGTTTAAAACTGGAACATCACATAGACAATTTATAAATTTTAAAGGAGATGTAATAACAATTAAAGAAGAAAATCCTTTAAAAGCAGTGTATGTAAAAGATGTTTTAAAGAGAATTGGAATATAAAGGAGGAGTTTTGAAATGAAAGTTGTTGAGGATTATATGAAATTGCCTTACAATTATATAGTACAGCCAATAAATGATGAGAGTGGTGCTTATTATTATGCACATGTTTTAGAATTAGATGGTTGCCAAAGTACGGGAGATACATTTGAAGAAGCTTTGGAAAGTTTGAAAGATGCAATGAAAGGATGGATTGAGACCAAATTAGAGAATGGATTTGAAATTCCACTTCCAATTGGATTGCAAGATTTTAGTGGTAGATTCTTAATTAGAATTCCAAAGTCTTTACACTATAAATTGAGCGTTGAAGCTAAAGAAGAGGGTGTTTCTTTAAATCAATATGCATTATATAAGTTAAGTAAATAGAATTATTATAATATCTTTGTAAATGGAAATTTATAAAGATATTTTTTTATAAAAAATATAGATTTTAAGTATAATAATAGATATAATATTGTTGAAGTTTTTGTGGAAGGAGGATGAAAAAATGAAAGAAAATAAAATGGAACAAAAACAAAAAAATGTACAGAAAAAATTAGAAAAGTACAGTGGAATGACAAATGAAAAGTTGCTGAAAGAATTTAAATCCTCCGAACAAGGCTTAAGTATTGTAGAAGCAGACGAACTATTAGAAGAATATGGAAAAAATACAATTGAGATTGAAAATAATAATTCACTTTTGAAGAAATTAAAAGATGCGATTATCAATCCTTTTAATATGGTTTTGATTTTAGTTGCGATTATCACATTCGTAACAGATGTTATTATTGCAACAAATAAAGATTATGCAACGTTTATCTTGATTATTAGTGCGGTTATTATATCAAGTATTATTTCCCTTGTGCAAGAAACAAAATCAGATAATGCGGCAAAAAAATTAAAGAGCATGATTTCTAACAAAATAGATGTTATTAGAGATGGAAGTGTAGCTGTGATTCCTGTAGAAGATGTTGTACCAGGAGATATTATTAAACTTTCATCAGGAGACATGATTCCAGGTGATGTTAGATTTTTAGAAGTAAAAGATTTGTTTATTGATCAAGCATCTCTAACAGGGGAGTCAAACCCAGTAGAAAAATTTAGCGTTCTAAAAGAGAAAAAAGTAGATGTTACAGACCTTTCTAATATTGGATTTATGGGAACAAACGTAGTAAGTGGTCGAGCTTTAGCTCTTGTCTTAACTACTGGAAACCAAACTTATTTTGGAAATATGGCGAAGTCTTTATATAGTGTAAAAGAAAAGAATAGCTTTGAAGAGGGAATTGATTCTGTAAGTAATTTGCTAATCAAATTTATGCTTGCAATGCTTCCAATTATTTTAGTAATTAATTTAGTGACGAAAAACGATTGGTGGTCATCACTAATTTTTGCGATTACAATTGCGGTTGGCCTAACTCCTGAAATGCTACCAGTTATTATGACTTCAACAATGGCAAAAGGTGCTGTTGATATGTCAAAAAAGAAAACAATTGTAAAAAGACTAAATTCTATCCAAACATTTGGAGAAATGAATATTTTATGTACTGATAAAACAGGAACATTGACAGAAGATGAGATTGTTTTAGAAAGATATATTGACGTAAAAGGAAATGAGAATTTGAGAATTTTAAAACATGCTTTCTTAAACTCTTATTTTCAAACAGGATTAAAGAATTTAATTGATGTTGCAATTATTTCTAGAGCTGAAAAAGAAAGTATGAATGTTTTGAAAGAAACATATGTAGCAGAAGATGAAATTCCATTTGATTTTTCTAGAAGAAGAATGAGTGTTGTTTTGAGGGATCAAAATGGAAAAAGACAACTAATTACAAAAGGTGCAGTCCATGAAGTAATGGAAATCTGTTCTTTTATTGATATTGATGGCGTAGCTAGTCCTATGACCGAAGAGGCAAGGCAAAAAGCTTATGAAATATATGATAAAAATAGTGAAGAAGGCTTAAGGGTTTTAGCAGTTGCACAGAAAAATGAAATTCATGATGTAGAAACTTTTGGCGTTCAAGATGAATCTAATATGGTATTGATTGGATTTGTGGCTTTTCTAGATCCACCTAAAGCCAGCAGTAAACAAGCGATTGCTGCTTTAAAAAGACATGGTGTAGAGACAGTTGTTTTAACTGGAGACAGTGAAGGTGTTGCAGTTAACGTTTGTAAAAAAGTTGGAATTCCAGTAGAAAATAGAATGACAGGCCAAGATATTGAAAAACTTTCTGATGAGGAATTAAAAGAAAAGGTAAAAGATTGCTATTTATATTCAAAATTAAATCCATTGCAAAAACAAAGAATTGTTAGAATTTATCAGGAAAATGGAAATACTGTTGGGTATATGGGCGATGGAATTAACGATAGCCCACCTTTAAAACAATCAGATGTTGGAATTTCAGTAGATTCAGCAGTGGATATTGCGAAAGAAACAGCTGATATTATTCTTCTAGAAAAAGATTTAAATGTGCTAGAAGAAGGCGTTATCAATGGAAGAAAGACTTTTACTAATGTTTTGAAATATATTAAAATGGCAACTTCTGGAAATTTTGGAAATATGCTTTCTATCATTATTGCAAGTATTTTCTTACCATTCTTACCATTGCTTCCAATTCATATCTTGATTCAGAATTTGCTTTGCGATTTTGCTCAAATTGGAATGCCATTTGACAATGTTGATAAAGAATATATTAAGAAACCAAAGAAATGGAATACAGATGATATTAAGAAGTTTATGTTTGTTTTTGGAAGCATTAGTACACTTTTAGATATTGCATGTTTTGCAGTTTTGTGGTTTGGATTTAAGTTTAATACAGTAGAAAAATCTACATTATTCCAAACAGGATGGTTTGCATTTGGAATTATTTCTCAAACATTAATTATTCATATGATAAGAACTCATAAGATTCCATTCTTGGAGAGTAGATCTTCAAAACAATTATTAATTTCAACATTTGCAATTACAGCTCTTACAATTTTGATTACATTTACAAATATTGCAGTTATCTTTGATTTTAGAAGATTACCAATTACGTATTTGCTTTGGATTACCGCATTATTGATGATATATGCTTTTGTAATTCAAGGATATAAGAAAATTTATATAAAACACAATAAACAATGGTTATAAAAGTGAACATTAGGGACGTTCTTAAAAGTTCAAAAAATGAACAAAGGGGACACACCTTAATGTTCTTTTTTATGGTAATTTTAAGAATTCTATGTTATAATTTCTATCATGAAAAATCAATATAACAAATTAAATGAATATTTAAAAGAAAAATATGGTGAAAGAGTTTTAAAGATTTGCATTGATGGTGGATTTACTTGCCCTAACCGTGATGGAACAAAAGGGATAGGTGGGTGTATTTTTTGTAGTCAAAGAGGCTCAGGAGAACATTTAGAAATACTTTCAATTCGAGAACAAGTTCAAAATGGGTTGGAGTATAAGAAAGATAGAGCGAGCAAATTTATTGCCTATTTTCAAAATTATACTAATACATATGATACCATAGAGAATTTAAGAGATAAATACAATCAGGCACTTATCGATGATAGAATTGTTTGCTTAGCAGTAGCAACAAGGCCAGATTGTATCAACCAAGAAGTTTGTGAATTGCTTTCTAGTTTCAAAGATAAAGTAGATGTTTGGGTAGAACTAGGACTTCAAACTTCTAATGATGAATCCGGAAAAAGCATTCATCGAGGATATGATTCGAAAGAATTTACAGAAGCGGTGAAGCTTTTAAATCAATATGGCCTAGATTGCATTACACATATTATGATAGGTCTTCCTGGCGAAAATCATCAGGATATTGAAAATACAGTTGCATTTTTGAATAAACATAATATTCAGGGAATTAAGATACATTCTACTTATGTAGTAGAGAATACTAAACTCGCTGAGATGTATGAAGATAAAGAATACGAACCTATGAGTTTAGACTATTATATAAAGGAAGCATGTTTCGTAATTTCTCATATTCATCCAGGAATTGTGATTCATAAAATTTCAGGAGACGCCCCAAAAGATATACTTTTAGCTCCAAATTGGAATTTGCACAAAAAGTGGATAATAAATGGAATAGAGAAGTATTTAAAAGAAAATGATTTGTGGCAAGGTAAATTTGCTCAAATCTAAATTTCGTGTTATAATCTTAAAATCGAAAAATAAAAATTGGAGAGAAAAATGAATAAGAAGAATTCTATATTCATGAAATTGATTTGTATAGCAATTTGCTTGTTGTTTGTCTTTACTGCAATTGCAAGTGGTATTATTACGTCAGATACAATACATACAAGACATTGCGACGAGGAAAACTGTAAAATTTGTCAATTAATTAATATCGCAAATCAATTTTCAAAGAATATTCATTATATAATTAAATATATCATTCTAATTAGTACGATAATGCCTCTAGTTCGTTTGATTAGAATAAAGTCGAAAAGTTCTTCAAGAGAAACATTAATTGATTTAAACGTCATTCTGAACGAATAAATAATATCTTTTTAATTGTAAAATTTGGGAGGTAGAAAATGAAAATTAAAAAGATAGTGTTAAGTATATTAGCAATTGCTATTATTGCGGTGGCAATTGCGTTAATTGCGAATGGTACAATCAATAATAAAGATAATGGAAAGAAAAAAGTGGTTGTAACGAATTTTGCAAGTTATGATTTCGCAAGACAAATTATCGGAGATACCCAAAATGTAGAAGTAATTTTCCTAATGGGACCAGGAAAAGATGCACATAGCTATGAGCCTACAGCTCAGGATATTACAACAATGGAAAATGCAGATGTCCTTATTTACATTGGTGGAGAAATGGAAAATTGGACAGACAAAGTTTTAGATTCTTTAGAAAATAAAGATAAAATTAATATGATTTGTATTGCAGATGATATTGAGACGATAGAAGAAAAAGAGATTGATGATGCAGAAATCGAAGATGAAGAGGAAGAAGAAGGAGCTTTTGATGAACACATTTGGACTTCTCCAGCAAATGCTATCCAAATGGTAAAAGTGATTGAAGAGGCAATAGAAAAAATTGATGAAAGTAATAAGGAAATTTATCAAAAAAATGCAGAAGAATATATTGCCCAAATTAATGAAATAGATAATAAAATTCAAGATATTGTTAATAACCGTGTAAGAGATAGATTGCTTTTTGCAGATAAAATGCCAATGCAATACTTTATTGATTACTATGGATTAGAGGTAAGCGCTGCATTTTCAGGATGTAGTACAGAAACAGAACCATCTCCAAAAACTATTATGGATTTGGAGAATAGAGTAAAACAAGAGAATATTCCAGTAATTCTTTATATAGAATTAAATAATGGAAAAGTAGCTGAAACAATAGCAAATGATACAGAAACAAAAACAATGCAAATTCAAACTTTGCATAATGTCACTAAAAAAGATTTTGATAACGGAGAAACATGGGTTAGCTTAATGGAAAGAAATTTACCAGTTTTGAAGGCTGCTCTACAGTAAGATTGGTTTAGAGAAAAAGGAGTAAGAGATGGATTTAATTAAGGTGAAAAATGTGAGTTTCAGTTATCCTACGAAAAAAGATACCTTGAAAAATGTAACATTTAGTGTGAAACCAAAAAGTTTTACTTGTATTGTAGGCGAAAATGGTTCTGGAAAAAGTACATTATTAAAGTGCATTTTAGGTTTGAATAAAGGATATACTGGAGAAATTATTAAGGAAAAAAGAATTGGATATTTGCCACAAAAAAGTGAGATTCAAAGCCATTTTCCAGCATCTATTGAAGAGGTGGTTATGTCTGGAACGATTGGAAATAATATTCGTAGTATTTTTTACAAAAAGGAAGATAAAGAGAAGGCAAAAGAAATCATGGAAACTTTAGGAATCTATGATATTCGTAAGAAATGTTTTGCTGATTTATCTGGTGGACAACAACAAAGAGTCTTAATTGCAAGATCTTTGTGCGCTACAGATAAGATTATTGTGTTAGATGAGCCTACAAATGGATTAGATCCATCTATCGCAAAACAAATTTATGAGTTACTAGATTCTTTAAAAAAAACAAAAGGAATTACGATTTTAATGGTATCTCATGATATTGAAAGAGCATTAAAATATGCTGATACAGTAATTGAGCTAACAGATGGTAAAGTAATATTTAATGGCAAACCTCAAGATTTTCATATAGGAGGTGAGTCAAATGATTAATACAATTTCTGTGATGCTATCAGCCTTATTTATTAGAAAAGCATTGCTAGTAGGAACTTTAATTAGTTTATGTGCGGCGCTTTTAGGAGTAAGTTTAGTATTAAAAAGATATAGTATGATAGGTGATGGATTATCACATGTTGGATTTGGAGTTTTAACAATAGCAACTTCTTTAGGAATGACAACTCCGCTTTATGTTGCAATTCCAGTAGTAACAATTGCAGCAATTCTCTTATTGAAAATTGGAGACAGAGGAAAAATTAAAAGTGATAGTGCAATTGCTTTGATTTCAAGCTCAGCTTTAGCTATTGGGGTTGCAGTAACTTCAGTTACAACTGGAATGAATACAGATGTATGTAATTTTATGTTTGGTAGTATTTTATCAATGAGCAAAGCAGATGTGATTATTAGTGTTTCAGTAAGCATAATAGTAGCGATTTTATTTGTAATTTATTATCGAAAATTGTTTGCAGTAACATTTGATGAAGATTTTGCGAAAGCAAGTGGTTTAAAAGCTAGTAGATATTCTAACTTAATTGCAATTTTAACAGCATTGGTAATCGTAATTGGAATGAGGATGATGGGAGTTATGCTAATTAGTAGTATTATTATTTTCCCAGCTTTAACATCTATGATTATGTTTAAGTCCTTTAAAAAAGTGGTCATAAGCTCAGCAGTCATTAGTATTGTCTCATTTTGGATTGGTATTTATTTAGCGTATGTTTATAATATTAGTACAGGTGCAATGATAGTTATTGTGAATTTAGTATTATTTATTCTATTTACTATTATTGACAAGATACTTCATGATTAGGGGGTGCTAGCATGGGAAAGAAGATTAAAAAGACGTTATTATTGATTTTATTAATTGTGATTGTTTTAGGAGCTTTGGCTTTGATTCAAAAACCTACAGCTTCACAAGCAGGAAATTCTAAAAAAAGCAATTCTAATGTAAAAATAGATTTAGATATTACAGATAATTATTTTATAGCACAGACAAATGATGTATATTTAAATTACAAAGAATACGAAGGAAAAACAGTAAGAATGGAAGGATATTTCTATGTTTATCAAGATTATCTAACAGGAGAAAACTACTATGCTGTTGTTAGAAATAGCCCTGGATGTTGTGGAAACGATGGGCTAGCAGGTCTTGATATTAAATGGGATGGAGAATATCCTGCAGTTAATGCTTGGATTCAGGTTGTTGGAAAAATTAGTAAATATTCTGAAGAGGATCCAACACCGGTAATTTTAGTTTCATCTTTGGAAGAAACACCAGAAGGTACAGGATTTGTAAATCAATAAATAACCACTTAATTCAAAAAAGATACCAGTTATTTCAAAAATTAGAAATAACTGGCTTTTTTTGGTATAATAAAATCAGAGGAGGACAAATTATGGAAGTAAAGAGATTTGTTTAAAGTTTAAGAGTGGTAATTATACTTATGTATCAAGAAGAAATATTAGTAAGATTAAGAAATACTTAGGCTTGTAAAGGAGGGATTGTGATGAATGAGAAATTAAAAGAAATTATTATTTATATAGCAATTGGCTGTGCCGGAGTTGTAGGAATGGAAGTTGCAGTTTTACTTGCAACATATATTATAGAAGGCCCTTCAGCAGAACTTGCAGATCATACATTAGCAGTTGTAGGAGCATTCTTTTGGGCAATGCTATGGGGAGCAATTTTTTATAATATTTTTAAGAAAAAAGATGTTGCTAATATGAAGCGAGAAACTAGAAAAAAAGTAATTTCAAACCAATTATATATCATAACAACTTTAATTGTCCTAGTTACAATGCTTTTAGTAGTTTTCATTGTAAAACAGGTGAAAGAAGGAATTATTTTTAGTGGAGCATTTATTTTTGCTTTGCGCTTCTGGGAGATGGGATGTGTTTTAGCAGATAAAATCATACAAAAAGATGTAGAAGATATTAATCAAAAATTGAAAGAAAAGAACTATAAGTAAATTTAATTCCAAATAATTGTATATAAAAAAGGTGGTTTTCATTGAAAATCATCTTTTTTTATGGTATTCTAGATATGAAATTTTATGCTTGGAGTGTCAAATTAATGAAAATAGGATATATGGGAATCGAAGGAAGTTTTAGCCAAGAAGCAGCTATTGCAATGGAACGTAATGCAGAATTAATACCATTAGTGAACGCTCAGAATGTAGTTGATGCGTTGAATAAAGGTGAAATAGATTTAGGGGTTCTTGCTGAAAGTAATTCTACTGCAGGGGAAGTAAAAGAGACAAAAAATGCATTAAACAATATAGATTATAGTATTGTAAAAAAATATGATTTGGCAATTCATCATTGTGTGTATATAAAGCGAAATAAAGATTTAAAAGACATAGAAGCAATAGCTTCACATGAACAAGCTTTAAATCAAACAATAAAAAATAGACAAAAGCTTTTTGAGGGAATAAAGATACTTGAGGTTGAAGATACGGCTTTAGCAGCTAAAAATCTTTTTGAAGGAATTCTTAACGAAAATACAGCAATTATATGTAGTAAAGTAGCTGGTCAAATTTTTCAGCTAAAACTAATATACGAAAACATTGAAGATAAGAAAGATAATATAACTCATTTTATTATGATTAGGAGAAATGCTAATGGATAATAAAAAATATTTAGGAAAAATAGTAAATATAAAAATGGATAGACCTCTTGGAAGCAAGCATCCAAAGCATGGATTTATTTATCCTGTTAATTATGGATTTGTACCTAATACGATTAGTGGAGATGGAGAAGAATTGGACTGCTACTTGCTAGGAGTTTTTGAGCCTGTAGAGGAATATCAAGGAAGGTGTATTGCAATTATTCATAGAATCAATGACAATGATGATAAATTAGTGATTGCACCTGTCGGGAAAGACTATACAAATGATGCAATTGATGCATTAGTGGAGTTTCAAGAAAGATTTTTTGAACATGAAATTATTAGATAATGAGAAGTTGAAAAGAGGTTAATGAGATGAAGAAAAGATATATGGAAGTAAGAGATCATAAAGTAATTGATGATTATTCTTTTCAGAAAAAATATGTTGATACAAAAGAGTTCAAAGGATATGTAGGACTAGTTAATGTGGATCATACATTAGATGATTGGTATGTTCCAAGAGATGATGGAAGCCAAGTGTGTATTCTAAAAAGTGGATTTAAATGGCTTGAGTTTTATCCAGATGGTGCAAAACATGCAATTACTGCTATTTACAACGAAGAAGGCAAATTAGTAGAATGGTATTTTGATATGGTAAAAGAGTTTGGAATGGAAAATGGAATGCCATATATGATGGATTTATATTTAGATCTTGTTATTACACCAAAAGGAGAAATCTATGTTTTAGATGAAGATGAATTGCAAGAGGCAGTTCAAACCAAAGACATTACAGAAGCAGATTATCAAATGGCACATCAAACATTAGATATGCTTTTGGAAAAATATGACAATGGAAACAATATTGTAGAATTAGAGAATTTAACAGACAAGTATTTAAAAGAGTTTGAGGAGTAAGAGAAAAGATGCTTAATCAATTTGCGAGAACAGAATTATTAATTGGAAAAGAAGGAATTCAAAAATTGCATGATGCAAAAGTTGCCATTTTTGGAATAGGTGGTGTTGGCTCTTTTGCGGTTGAAGGCTTAGTAAGAGCTGGAGTAGAACATTTTGTTTTAATTGATGATGATAAAGTTTGTTTAACTAATTTAAATAGGCAGATTATTGCAACAAGAAAAACAATTGGAAAATACAAAGTTGATGTTGCCAAAGAAAGAATTTTAGAAATCAATCCAAACGCTACAGTAGAAACTTATCAAGAATTTTTTATGCCAGATTCAGAAGTCAAAATTATTACAGAAGATTTGGATTATGTGTTAGATTGTGTTGATACAGTTACAGCAAAAATTGAAATTATTATGCAGTGCAAGAAATTAAATATTCCTGTTATTTCAGCATGTGGAACTGGAAACAAATTAGATCCTTCTAGATTTGAAATTACAGATATTTATAAGACGAGCATTTGCCCGCTTGCAAAAGTAATGAGAAAAGAATTAAGAAAAAGAGAAATAGATAGTTTAAAAGTACTATATTCTAAGGAAGAACCAATTAAAATTGATGAATATAGCAATAGTAGTTGTAAAACAAATTGCATTTGTCCACCTGGGACGCAAAGAAAATGTACAGTGAGAAATCAGGTTCCAGGAAGCATATCATTTGTTCCATCAGTAGCTGGTTTAATGATAGCGGGAGAAGTAGTAAAAGATTTAATCCGATAATATGATATAGTATTTGAAAGGAGGAAAATGGTAATGGAAGAAAAGAAACTAGGCTTTGGTTGTATGAGACTTCCAATGAATGGAGGAGAAGTAGACTATAATGAGTTTAACAAAATGGTTGACTATTATATAGAGCAAGGGTTCAATTACTTTGATACAGCTCATGGTTATTTAGGTGGAAAAAGTGAAACTGCAATTAGAGATTGTTTAGCCAAAAGATATCCAAGAGAAAGTTTTGTATTAACAGATAAATTGACAAAACCTTATTTTAACACACAAGAGGAAATTAAACCATTTTTTGAGCAACAATTAAAATGGTGTGGAGTGGAGTATTTTGATTATTATTTAATGCATGCGCAAGATAGAAATACATATCAGCATTTTCAAAAAACAAATGCGTATCAAGAATGTTTAAAACTAAAAGAAGAAGGAAAAATTAAACATTTAGGAATTTCTTTTCATGATACAGCAGAGATGTTAGAGCAAATTTTAGTAGATCACCCAGAAGTAGAAATTGTTCAAATCCAATTTAATTATGCAGATTATGAATCTGCAAGTGTTCAATCTAAGAAGGTTTATGAGGTTTGTAGAAAATTCAATAAGCCAGTTTTAGTCATGGAACCAGTTAAAGGTGGAGGCCTTGTTAATCTTCCAGAAGAAGCTAAAAAATTATATGATGCGTTAAATCAAGATTACAGTTATGCAAGTTATGCTGTTAGATTTGCAGCAAGTTTTGAGGGAGTGTTTAAGGTTTTATCAGGAATGAGCAATTTTGCACAATTAAAAGATAATGTAGATTATATGAAAGACTTTAAACCTTTAAATGAAAAAGAAATGGGAACTGCTTTAAAAGTAGGAGAGATGTTAAGAAATATGGGAGGAATTCCATGCACAGCTTGTCGATATTGTGTGGATGGTTGTCCGATGAAAATTTCAATTCCAGATTTGTTCTCTTGCTATAATACGAAAGTACAATTTCAGGATTGGAACGCTGGATACTACTATAATGTATATACTCAAGAAGGTCATGGAAAAGCATCTGAGTGTATTAAATGTGGAAAATGTGAAAAGATTTGCCCACAACATTTAGAGATTAGAGATTTATTGACAAAAGTGTCAAAAACATTTGAATAAAGGATAAGAAAAATGAAAGTATTATATTTTGATTGTTCTAGTGGAATATGTGGAAATATGACGCTTGGAGCATTATTAGATATTGTTGATGATGAGAACTATTTTTTAAATGAAATCCAAAAGTTAAATGTGGATGGGTATAAAATTGAGATTTCTAGAAAAGATTCTCATGGAATTAGTGGTAGATTTGTGGATGTAATTGTAGATGGAATGGACGAGTATGGACATGTCCATCATATTCATGAACATCACAATGAAGAACATCACCATGAGGAGCATCACCATCATCATGAAGAAGAACATCATCACGAGCATAGAAATTTAAATGATGTTAACAAAATTATTGATGAAAGTAGTTTAGATGAAAAAGTAAAACAACTTGCCAAAGAGATCTTTTTGAAAGTTGCAGTTGCAGAAAGTCAAGTTCATGGAAAACCACTAGAAGAAGTTCATTTCCATGAAGTAGGAGCGATTGATTCGATAATTGATATTGTCGGAACAGCTATATTAATTTGCAAAATTAATCCAGATAAAATCATTTCTAGTGTTATAAATGAAGGATATGGATTTATTGAGTGTGCTCATGGAAAAATGAGTGTCCCTGTGCCTGCAACGTCAAAAATATTTGCGACAGAAAAGGTGAAATTTAAACAAATAGATGTTGACACTGAGCTTGTTACTCCAACAGGAGCTGCGATTATTTCAACGCTTACGAAAGAATATCAAACAATTCCAGAGATGCAATTAGAAAGAATGGGATTTGGTGCTGGTTCTAAAGATATTGGATATGCTAACTTATTAAAGGTATATTTAGGAGAAGCAGAAGAAAAGTCAAAGTCTGAGATGTATGTTATTGAAACCAATATTGATGACTCTAATGGAGAAGAATTAGGGTATGCTATGGGAAAATTATTGGAAAATAAGGCAAATGATGTTTTCTATACTCCAATTTATATGAAAAAGAATAGACCAGCTTATAAGCTAGAAGTAATTTGCACCAAGGAAAATCTAGACAATTTGCTAGAGATTATTTTTAAGGAAACAACGACAATTGGTGCCAGATTTTATCAAGTGGATAGGGCAGAGTTGAAACGAGAGTTAATAGAGGTAGATACTAAGTACGGAAAAATTTCATCTAAAAAGATTACAACTCCAAAAGGAGAAGTTTATATTTATCCTGAATATGAAGCAATTAAAAAGATTGCTGAAGAGACAGGAATTCCATTAAAAGAATTATATAATCTTCAAAATTTAAATTAAAAAATCTTAAAGAATAAGTTGCAGAATAGATTGCAACTTATTTTTTTATGTGATATACTCTTCTAAGAAATAAGTAATAGGAGTAGCTCAAATGAACGAAATTGTTTTTGTTACACATAATAAAGGAAAAATTGCTTCAGCTAATAAACAGATGCAAGGCGTTAATTTTAAAGTATTTGAATACGAATTAGAAGAACCAAGAAGTGACGATATTAAATATATTTCTGAGTATAAAGTCAAAGAAGCATATAAACTTGTAAATCAGCCATGTGTTTCATTAGATTGCGGATTTTGGATAGATGAGTTAAACGGGTTTCCAAGAGCGTTTGTTAATTATGCGTTAGACACTTTAGGATTAGAGGGCATCTTAAAATTAATGGAAAATAAAGAAAATAGAAATTGTAGATTTACAGAATGTTTTTCTTATTTTGATGGCAAAGAATTAAAGCAGTTTATGGGACAGCATCCTGGAAAAATTTCTAAAGAAATATTAGGAAATGATACTAATAAAAAGTGGTCAGATTTATGGTACATATTTATTCCAGATGGAAATGAAAAAACATTAGCTCAAATGACAGATGAGGAAAGAGAGACAAGAAGAAAGATAAATAGTGTAGATTCAATGAAAGAATTTGCTAAATGGTATATTAATCAAAAATAGAGTCTAGTAAATTAAAAATCAAAATCGGAGGAAAAAACAGAACAATGAATGAAATTGGATTTGATAGTGATAAATATTTAAAAGTACAGGGAGAAAAGATTTCAGAAAGAATCAAGATGTTTGATAACAAACTATATTTGGAGTTTGGTGGAAAAATATTTGATGATAACCATGCAGCTAGAGTATTGCCTGGGTTTAGAGCAGATAATAAAATTAGATTATTGCAACAATTTAAAGAGGATTTGGAAGTTATTTTTTGTATTAATGCAGCAGATATTGAAAAAAGTAAGATTAGAGCAGATTATGGAATTAGCTATGAATTAGAGCTATTAAGATTAATTGAAAAATTACAAGGATTAGGAATTTTAATTAATAGTGTTGTTGTGACAATGTATCATGAAGGAAATAATATTTCTCATTTAGAAAATTTACTAAAAGAGAGAAATATCAAAATGTATATTCATCGTCCAACAGAGGGGTATCCAGATGATGTAGATTTGATAGTAAGTGAAGAAGGATATGGAAAAAATCCTTATATCGAAACAACGAAAAAATTAGTGGTTGTTACAGCTCCAGGACCAAATAGTGGAAAATTAGGAACTTGTCTTTCTCAACTTTATCATGAATATAAACATGGAGTAAAAGCAGGATATGCTAAATTTGAAACTTTTCCAGTTTGGAATTTAAGTTTGCTTGATCCAGTTAATATTGCTTATGAAGCAGCAACTGCAGACTTAAAAGATGTCAATATGATTGATCCGTTCCATTTGGAAGCCTATGGTGAATATGCAGTTAACTACAATAGAGATATTTCTACATTTCCAATTTTGAAGAATATTTTAATGAAAATTACAGGAAAAGAAATTTATAAGTCACCAACTGATATGGGTGTAAATATGATAAAACAATGTATTACAGATACTGAAGTGATTAAAAAAGCTGCAACAGATGAAATTATTAGAAGATATTATAATATTTTATGTGACTATAAACAAAAAATTTGTGAAGAAGATGTTGTAGAACAGTCTAAAGCTTTAATGGATAAACTAGAGCTTTCACTTTCTGATAGAGAAGTTGCAAGAGTTGCTAATGAGAAGGCAAAAGAAAAAGGTTCTAATGTTTTAGCAATCAAATTAAATGACGGAAAAATTATTACTGGAAAAGAAACAAAATTATTAAGTTGTGCAAGTGCTGCATTTTTAAATGCAATCAAGGAGATTACAGGAATTCCAGACCAAGAATATTTATTGTCATCAACAGTTTTAGATGGTATCTACAAAATGAAAGAAAAAACATCTTATAATACATCGTATTCCTTAGATTTACCAGAAGTTTTAATTGCTTTAAGTATTTGTTCTGTAACAAACCCAATTATTGAAAAAGCAATTAATGAGCTCGAAAAATTAAAAGGATGTGATGCACACGCAAGTTATATTATTGCCAAAAGTGAATTAAATGCACTAAAAAATCTAGGAATCAATTTAACATGTGAACCTAGAATGTAAAGGAGGATTTTAAAATGAACAAAACAGAATTTTTAAAAGTATTGTCTGAAAAAACAGGATTGGACGAAGGAAAATGCAAGCAAATTAATGAGATTGTAGAAGGTACATTTTTAATTGGAAGAAATAATAAAGAGAAAATGCTTGAAAAATTTATCAGCACATTAAATATTGATAAATCAGAAGCTGATAAAATATATAATACTGTAATGGGAATTGTGGGAAATGAACTAAAAAATAAAATTAAAAACCCATTTAAAAGTCAAGACTAAATAGGAGAAAACAAAATGGATTATAGAAGATTTAATAATACAATCGTTGCTAGAATTGATAAGGGTGAAGAAATTTTAGAGAAAATCAAAGAAATTGCATTAAAAGAAAATATTAAATTAGCTAATATCAATGCATTAGGAGCAACAAATGAATTCACAGTTGGTGTATTTAAAGTGGATGAAAAGAAATATTATTCTAATGAGTTTAAGGGAAACTTTGAAATCGTTTCTTTAACCGGAACTATTAATACAATGAATGATGAATTTTATGCTCATATTCATATGAGTGTAGGAAACGATGAAGGAGAAGTTTTTGGAGGACATTTAAATAAGGCAATTGTAAGTGCTACTTGCGAAATGATAATTCATATTATGGATGGTAGAGTGGATAGATATTTTGACGAAGATGTAGGATTAAATTTATTTAAATTCTAATAAAACGGTAAGGAAGAAGTTAAAAGAAATTTTGACTTTTTTCTTTTTTTATGTTCAAAAACAGAGGTTTGTATGATATACTCTTTTTGAAATAATCATATTGAGAAGGAGAACGAAAATGGCAACATTTGATGATTTTATGAAATTGGATATTAGAGTTGGAACGGTTATAGAAGCAATAGTTTTTGAAAAAGCAAAAAGACCTGCTTATCAATTAAAAGTGGATTTTGGAGAAGAAATTGGAATCAAAAAATCTTCTGCTCAAATAACAGAAGTATATAAGCCAGAAGAATTAATTGGAAAACAAGTTTTAGGTGTTGTGAATTTTCCCCCAAGACAAATTGCAGATTTTATGTCAGAAGTATTAGTTCTTGGAACTTATAGTAAGCAAGGTGTTGTACTAATCAAACCAGATCAGCAGGTTGAAAATGGAGATAAATTAGGATAGGAAATAATAGGAGATAAAAATGTCAGTAGAAATCATTTATTTTGTTCATGGAACAACTTATGATAATGCATCTTCAAAGTGTAGTGGTTGGAAGCAAGTTGAATTAAATGAATTAGGAAAAGAACAAGCAAAAAAACTAGGAAAAAGTACGAATTATCAGTTTGATGCATTATTTACATCTGACTTAATTCGAGCAATAGATTCAGCAGAAATTGCTTGGCCAGAATATGAGAAAATAGTGGATGAAAGACTAAGAGAATGTAATTATGGCGATTATGATGGAGAAGATAAAAAACTAGTTGTTTATGAAGAACATATTGATCATCCATTTCCAAATGGAGAATCTTTGAAAGATGTTGAAAAAAGGATTGCTGAGTTTTTAGAATATTTAAAAGAAAACTATGATGGAAAAATAGTTGGAATCGTAGCGCATAGAGCGCCACAACTAGCAATAGAAGTTTTAACGAAATACATTTCTTGGGAAGAAGCAATCCAAAAAGATTGGAGAAAAACAAAGGCTTGGCAACCAGGCTGGAAATATAGAATAGAGTAAAAGGAAAAAGAGTATGAAAGAAAGTTTTGAAATAGCTGGTAAAATCATTAATTTGTTTTATACTGAAAACATGGAAGAAAAAGAACTTCCAGTTATCATTTTAAATACATTTGATGAAGATGGACAAGAAATATGGGATAAATCACAAGAGTTGAATTCTAAGGAATATATCCTTGCAACGATTTCTAATATTGATTGGAATAAAGAAATGTCACCTTGGTATATGGACAAGTTGTTTAAAACAGAGGAAGATTACAGCGGAAAAGCAGATGAATACATAGAGATATTAACTAGTAAGATTGTTCCAGAAATTAGAAAACAAGTAGATGAAAAATTGCATAAAAAAATTTCAAAGTTTATAATTGCTGGATACTCTTTAGCAGGTTTATTTGCAATTTATAGTTTATATAAAACGAATCTATTTCATCAGGCAATTTCATGTTCAGGATCTTTGTGGTATCCTAACTTTTTAGATTTTGCTAAAGAAAATGTTTTTTTAGGAAAAACAGAAAAAGTTTATTTTTCATTAGGAAATAAAGAAAGTAAAACCAGAAATGAATTGATGGCAAAAGTAGAAGAAAATACAAAAATACTGGAACAATTCTATAAGACGCAAGGAATTCAAACGATTTATGAAGAAAATGAAGGAAATCATTTTCAAGATGTTAGCTTACGATTAGCAAAAGGAATTCGTTGGAGTTTAGAATAAAGGAGAAAAGATGTTAGGAAAATTTTTTGAGTGTGAAGCAGACAAAAATCAAAAATATTATCGAGTGATTCAAACCCAAAGAGAATATCAAGATGGAAGACGTTTTTCAATTGATGAAGTAGTTGTTGCAGATAAGAAAGTAGATTTAAATGCAACAGATAGAACGAATCTCGGAGGATTTTGTATTTCAACTTATAATTATATTTTTAGATGGTTAATCAGAGGAGATACTTTATGCGAAGTGAAAATTCCAGAAGATACTAAAATTTATAAGACAGTAAGTGAGAATGGAATTTATATAGCAGAAAAAATGATTTTAACGAATCCAAGAAAAGTAGATGATGATTTTGCGATGGAATTATATCAGAATTCTACTCTCCCTGAAATCTCATATTTTAAAGCAATGACAGCATGTGCTATATGTGGTTATATCAAAACCGCTATGAAAGTTTTGGAAGATAAAGTAAATCAAGAAAATATTGATGTTGCAATCTCAGAGTTTGAAGACTTTTGCAAACGAAGAGAAGATGAAAAATTTTCGGAAGATTTACTAACAGAAGAACCTGTAAAAATGTTATATAGTAAATTAAAGGAAATTCGAGGTAGAAAATAAGTAAATTCAACCATTAGTTGATTAAAAAATACCCCACTCAACCAATGGTATGTAGACTTTTGAAAGTAAATATTTTACACTGAAATTGAGGGAGGAAAAAGGTATGGATCAGATTAAAATAGGAAAATTTATTGCTGATTGTAGAAAGAAAAATAATTTAACACAAATGCAGTTAGCAGAAAAATTAAATATTACTGACAGAGCTGTTTCAAAATGGGAAAACGGCAAGGCAATGCCTGATTCATCTATCATGCTAGATTTGTGTAAAGAGTTAAAAATCAGTGTAAATGAATTATTGAGTGGGGAGGTATTGGAAATGAATAATTATAATGAAAAAGCAGAACAAAATTTATTGGAAATGAAAAGACAGAAAGAAGAGTCTGATAAAGTATTATTAAGGATGGAAATAGTAATAGGAATAATCGTTGTAGTCGCATTTTTAATTATAATGGCGATTGCAGCTTATGCAGAAATGGAAAAAAATGTTAGAGCATTATTAATACTTTCATCAATAATTCCATTTATATTAATATGTTTTGTAATGTTAAGAATTGAGCAAAAAGCAGGATATTATGAATGTCAAAAATGTCATCATAAATATATTCCAACATACTCAAGTGTATTATGGGCAATGCATATGGGAAGAACAAGATATATGAAATGCCCAAGTTGTGGAGAAAGAAGCTGGCAGAAAAAGGTTATTAGTAAAGAATAGGGAGAAATATATGCATGAAGTAGAAGTAAAAGCTTTGCTTAATAGTAGAAATGGAATGAACATTTATCGTGGTTGTACGCATGGCTGTATTTATTGCGATAGTAGAAGTAAGTGTTATCAGTTTCAACATCCATTTGAAGATATTGAAGTAAAGAAAAATGCACCAGAATTATTAGAAAAAATATTAAAGTCAAAAAGAAAAAGATGCATGATAGGAACTGGTTCTATGACAGATCCATATATGCCATTAGAAAGTAAATTACAGTTAATGAAAAAATGCTTAGAAGTAATTGATAAATATGGTTTTGGAGCAACAGTGATAACAAAATCTGATTTGATTTTAAGAGATTTAGACTTATTAAAAAGTATTAACCAAAAAGCAAAATGCGTGGTGCAGATGACGCTAACTACTTATGATGAAGAATTATGCAAAAAGCTAGAGCCTCATGTTTGTACGACTAAGAGAAGATTTGAAGTATTGCAGATTTTAAAAGAAAATCAAATTCCAACAGTAGTATGGCTTACTCCAATTCTTCCTTATATCAACGATACAGAAGAAAATATGAGAGGAATTTTGGATTATTGTATCAAGGCAGATGTTAAAGGAATTATTTGTTGGAATGGCGGGATGACTTTAAGAGAAGGAAACAGAGAATATTATTATTCTCAATTAGATAAACTATTTCCAGGTTTGTCTCAAAAATATATCAGAATTTATGGAGAGAGTTATGAAGTAGTAAGTCCTAATAGCCCAAAATTGATGGAGATTTTTCATAAGATTTGTAAAGAAAATCATATTATGCATGATCCAGAGGAATGCTTTCATTATTTACAAGAATTTGTAGAAGAGGATAATCAAATAACATTATTTTAAGTGTTTTGAGCAATTCACTATTTGTGTCTAGCCAAAAATATAGATGTGTTTAACCCTTGGAAATAGGCAACTCGCTTTTTGTGGGGTGTTAAAAAATATACTTATTTGCTAATATAATTGTGAAAGGAGAAAAAATATGGATACGATAAAAATAGGAAAATTTATTGCGGAAAATCGCAAAGCCAAAAAACTAACACAAGAACAATTAGCAGAAAAGTTGGGGGTTACAGCTAAAACAATATCAAGATGGGAGAATGGCAATTATATGCCAGATATTTCTTTATTAAAACCATTAAGTACGGAATTAGGAGTATCATTAAATGATTTGCTTAGTGGAGAAAAAGTTGAGAAAGAACAATATCAAGAAAATTAGAGGAAAATATTATTAACACAATTGATTACACTAATCAAAAAATGTTAGAAAAGAATAAATTAATCAGTTGGATTTTAATAGTTGTTGGAATTTTAATGGCATTTACAGCTATGTCAACCATTCCAAGTGATAGCAGTTGGGGTTCTATTTATTCTGTTCTAGGTGGAATGATATCAGTAATAGGTGTTTCAAGGCTTACAAGAAAATGGAGTTATGCAAAAAGAGTGTTATGCAATTTTGGATATTTTGCAATTTTTGTTGCAGTTCTTTTTGTGCTAGATTTTGTAAGTGTTGTGAGTATGAAACAAGCTCCAAGATTTTCTTATCTCAAAACTTATTCTAGTGAGATTAGTAATATGATAGAGTACAAAGCTCCATTTTATAACGTATATCGAATTAATTATGATACCAAAAATGAGTATTATATTATTGATACCAAAAAGGAATATACTTCTAAAACAGTTCCAGTAGTTCCATTTAATAGAGAAAAATCTGGAATCGATAATATCATTAAGTACAAGAATAAATATGTCGGAAATAATAGTAATGATGGAAATTTATTGAATTCATTACCACTTTCAGAGTATGGTCTTATTTTTGAAATAGATTCTGAAAAGCTAGAGCTAACAGTAGATTATCATATTACAGATTGGTATATTAATGATGATTTGTATGTGGAAAGAGCACTTATTTATAATTCTGTATCAATATTTAGCCTAATAGATAATGTACAAGTGATTCACTATAATTTCACAGGAAAAAGCTATCAAGTGGATAGAGAAATGGTAGAAGAGATTTATCCAAATTATAGCAAGATAAATGATAGCGGAATTAATAAAGATAATTTTAATAAGTATTTGGAACAAAAAATAAATGATGATGAATTTGTAAAAGAGATGTTTGAAAAATTATTTGTTAATAATTAAAATAGCGTAAGAAAAGGAGATAGTTAGTTGATGAAGTGAACCCAATTTGTTAGACAAATTTGTTTAATAAGGAGGGTTCATTTTTATGTCAAAATATTCAGAAGAATTTAAATTAGAAGTAATAAATTATTATTTAAATAATAATTATGGATGGGAATATGTAGCAAAACAT
>JAFUWA010000008.1 GCA_017477355.1 Clostridia bacterium | reverse complement strand
GTTAACCCATTAATCCATTTTGGAAAATTAATATTAATTCTATCCACATGAAACTCATACAAAAGTTTTCCAAAAATATGAATTAAGTCCTCCAAACTCATATTTTCACAACTCATCGGAATTACCTGTGTTCCATATTTTTGCTCCAACTCTCTTGATAAATTTTGACATTCGATGGAATTAGGATCTCTGGAATTTAAAATCATTACAAATGGTTTATTTAATTCTTTTAATTCTGCTACTACTCTCTCTTCTGCTAAAATATACTCTTCCCTCTGAATTTCTGTAATACTTCCATCAGTTGTTACAACAACTCCAACTGTTGAATGTTCTGTAATTACTTTTTTGGTCCCAATTTCAGCTGCTTTTTCAAATGGAATCTCTTCTTGTGACCAAGGAGTTTTTACCATCCTTGGCATATCCTCTTCTGTAGATCCTAAAGCTCCATTTACTAAATATCCAACACAGTCTACTAATCTCGTTTTCAATTTCACATTTCCGTTTAATTGAATTGGGACTGCTTCATTTGGAATAAATTTTGGTTCTGTTGTCATTATTGTTCTTCCACCAGCACTTTGTGGAAGTTCATCTACGCTTCTGGTTTTCTTGTAATCATTTTCTATATTAGGCAAAACTAATAATTCCATAAAGTTTTTGATAAAAGTTGATTTTCCAGTTCTTACAGGACCAACTACTCCAATATAAATATCTCCATTAGTTCTTTGCGCAATATCTTGATATATCTCAAAATTATCCATAAAAAAAATAACCCTCCTATACATTTTGTACATCATTACTAAATGTATATTAGGGTCAACTTTTTTTATTCCTTTATTGTATTATTGAATTTTATATATTTTTCCATTAGAATAAACATATTTTCCACTATTTTCAGATAATTTTTCTTGTTCTGCAGTTTCCTTTAATAATGTTGTTTTATTTCCATCTGTAACAGTTCCACCATCTAGTGCTCCTGTTATCTCTGTAGCAGTTTGAGCTGATTGATAATAATCTACCAATACACCCTCTGTTTCTACTTGTGTCTTTCCTTTTTGCATAACATTATTATAAGCTACCATAATGAAAATCAAAAAGAACATCATAGCAAGTAGTGAAAATATTGAAATAGCACCTTTATTCATTTTTTTCATATATAAAACCTCTTTTACCTATTAATATAATTTAATTGTACCTAAAAGCTCTAAAAATATCAATATTTTTCATATTACATTTTTATTACAAGGCTTGTATAATTTTCAAAGTTTTATCCAAACTATAATAAAAGAAATATTTGGAAAGGATTTTAAATGAACCTAAAGAAAATTTTTGAATATCAACCAAATATGGATAGGAAATTCTTATTATCCCTTTCTCCTAATAATTTGCCTCAAAATGATGAGCCAAGTCAAACAATCTTTGATAGCTTTCAAAAAAACTATGAATATCTAAAAGTAAAATATAATCTTTTGATTAATAGTGATATCAATACTCGTGAATTTGAAATATCTGTTGCTGATAAAACTTGGAAAGCACTTCTTATTTTTATCGACGGAATTACAGATTCTGAGTCTATCAATAATAACATTTTAAAGCCATTAATGTTAAAAAATTCTATCCAAATGCATCCCTCTAAAAACATCAAATTAAATCATGTTCAAAAATTTAATTTGCAGGAATTTTTACTTAACAAACTAATTCCTCAAAATGTTATTCAAATCTCTAAAGATTTTAAGGATTGCTTTGAAAAGATTAATAGTGGATTTGCTGTACTCTTCGTAGACACATTAAATATTGCCATCTGTCTCGAAGCTAAGAATTTCCAAACTAGGAATGTATCCACTCCACAAACAGAATCTGTCGTAAGAGGACCTCAAGCGTCTTTCATTGAAAATCTAAGAACAAACACTGCTCAAATCAGAAAAATTATTAATAACGAAAATCTCATTATTGAAAATACAAAAATTGGAAAATTGACTCAGACAAATGTTTCTATTTGCTACATGAAAAATGTCACAAATGACAGTCTCGTCTCTGAAGTTAAGTTCAGACTTAATAATATTAAAATTGACAGTTTAACTTCGTCTGGAGAATTAGAAAATTTAATCAAAGACAATCTATACAATTTATATCCTGAACTAATTGCAACAGAAAGACCTGATAAAACCAGCAATCTTATTTTATCTGGAAGAATTGCTATCTTAGTAGACGGCTCCCCATTTGCTTTAATTGTTCCAGCTCTTTTGTTAGATTTCCTAGTCTCTACAGAAGATATTAACTTGAACAATATTTTTGCCAACCTTTTAAAGATAATAAGAGCTTTTGCATTTTTTATTGCTATTTTGCTTCCTGCTATTTATATTTCTGTCACAACATTTCATGATGAATTTCTCCCGACAGAACTACTCCTTGCCATTGTTAGTGCAAGAGAAAAAATTCCGTTTCCGATTATTATAGAAATCATTTTAATGGAGCTTTCTTTTGAGTTAATAAGAGAAGCTGGAATAAGGGTTCCTTCTGCTTTTGGGCAAACTATTCGGAATTGTTGGAGCACTAATTCTAGGAGAAGCTGCTGTTACAGCAAATGTTGTTAGTCCTATTTTAGTAATCATTATCGCAATTACAGCCATCTCTGAATTTACACTTCCAGACTACTCATTTTCTTTTTCAACAAGAATTTTTCGATTAATTTACATTTTCTTAGGATACTTTTTTGGACTATTTGGAATTGCTTGTGGCGCTTTTACGCATTTGTCTATGTTGTTCTCTTATCAATCATTTGGCGTTCCATTTTTCTCTTATAGTTCCTTTAAAGAATATTTAATTAAACCAATCTGGAAAAATGAAAAAAGAAATAACGCTTTTAATACAAAAAGGCCAATCAAAGAGCCATCAATTTCCATGAAATGGAGGAAAAATGAAAAGTAAACTTACTTTTTTCGAAGCAATCTCAGTTATTGCTAGTATTACAATTGCACAAATTATTCTAGATTTTCCCGAATACCTAATTGATATTACTGGAACTGGAACAATAATTAATCTTCTCTTTTTAAGTGTTATCTCCATTGTATTTTGCATCATAATAACTAAAATTTTCAAACACTTCTCTAATCAAGATATTATCGACATTTCAGAAATGATTGGTGGAAACTTTTTAAAATTTATTGTTTCAATCCTTTTTCTTATATTTTTATTTTTAACAACTATTATCGCAATCTCTAACTTTCTATACTTGATAAAAACTGTCTATTTTCAAGAAGCTCATCCCTTGTTCATCTTTTCAGTTTTTATCATTGCAATTTTCATATCAAGTCAAAAAGGATTTTACTCTATCAAAAAAATTTCCACTTTGTCTTTAGGTATTTTAGTTATCAGCATTATTTCTTTATTATTTGGAGACAATGGAAATTTTAATAGCAATAATTTAATTCTTGTTTTTGGATATAATTATCACACAACATTTCAAACTGGATTAATCAACATTTTCATTTTCAACTTTATGATTATCTACTTCTTTTTAATGCCACTTCTTTCAAGGAAAAATGACTTTCCTAAAATCATTTTTTCTTCATTTGGCATTAACTTAATATTACTACTTATCTCCGTTATTTCCATATTACTATATTATCCAACTTCTATTACTAAAGAGCTTACCAATTTAAATGCCATTAATACAATCTTTTTAGTCACAAGGAGAATCCAACTCAATTCCTTCTTATCTCAAACAGATAGTATCTTTGTCTTTATATGGAGTTTTGCTATTCTTAATTACATTTTAATTCTAGTAAATGGCATGATTCATATTCTTGACAAATTATTTCATTATGAAGATAAAGCGAAATTATCTACTCCTATTATCTCAATTTTAATTGGGGGAACATTTTTAATTGATAGAATTATTCAATTAGAATATCTAGAACAGAACATTTTCAAACATTACTCTATTATTCTAACATTTGGAATTTTCACTTTCATATTAGTTTTAGGATATTTCAAAAATAAAAAGAAAGGAACAAAAAATGCCCAAAATACGAAATAGCTTTTTGCTTATCATTACATTATCTTTTGCATTTATACTTACTGGCTGTACTAATGCTGATGAAAATTTAGAAAATTATTACTATGTGATGGCAATTGGAATTGACACTTCTGAACAAGCTGAAATTAATTTGAGCGTTCAAATAGCATCTAATTCAGAACAAACTCCTGGAGAAGGTTCTTCTCAATCTAGTTCTTCTAATATCTATACAGTTCCTTGTAATAGTATTGACTCTGGAATTAGCATTTTAAATAACTTCTTAAGCAAGAAACTAAATCTTTCCCATTGCTCTGCTATTATTGTTTCAGAAGAGTTAGCCAAAAATGGTGTGAAACCTTATATTAATGCATTAGCTAATAATTCTGAGATAAGACCAACTTGTAATATTATCATTTCTAACAAAACAAGCTTGGAAGCATTAGAACAAATTTCTAATTCTAACGAAAACTTCTCTTCCAAATTTTATGAATTCATCAAAAGCTCCGCTAGATATACTGGATATTCTATTACTCCTGAACTAAGTGAATTTTTTTATTGCATTAATTATGGAACAAATTCAGCAATTGCTACTTATGCCTATTTATCAGAAAATACAATTCAAAATACTGGTGTAGCAGTTTTTAGAGAAGACAGATTTTTGGCTGATTTGTCCGTATTAGACGCAGTCTCTTATTCCATTATTACAGATCGTTTGGAAAGTTCAACTATCTCTATCAAAAATCCTAAAAATCCAGATCAACTTATTGATGTGCTTATTAAACAAATTAAATCACCCAACATATCTTGTAGCCTTGTAAATCACTATCCATTTATAAAAATTGACCTTTCCATAGAATATGATATCTTAAGCTCGTCTTATGATATTAATACAGATGATTTTGCAGAAAATAAACGGATTAGAACTTGCAATTGATGCTTACATCCAAGAAATGGTCTTAAGTTTTTTATACAAAATCTCTCATGAATATAGTATTGATATTTGTAATTTTCAAAATAAAATATCTGCTCACTATTTTACATTAGAAGACTTTCAAAAAATTCATTGGAATGAAATCTATCCAGATTCTTATTTTGACGTAAGTGTAACTGGAAAAATAGAAAATTCTGGAATATTTTCAAGGGAGTAATCATGAAATATTTATATATCATAATCTTAATTTATTTATTTTTGAAATGCTGGTTTTATGGAGTATATGAACTCAAACAAAACAAAAACAAACCCGCAGGATATTCTATCTTCTTTTTATCTATCCTACGGGTTTATATTTCCACTAATTACATTAAATTTAAGTTTTTAGAATTGATTATTTTCATTTCCAAAAAGACTTGAAAATTCATTTTGAACTTTCTTTTGAAGATTAATTGCATATGTGCGACTAGCACCTTCAAAGTCTGTAAAACTATAGAAATTCTTTGTATCTGTATCTTGATTTGAGAAAAATGGTTTTGCTAAAACTTTTGCTTTATATTCATTTGCTTTTTCTAAGTTTTGCTCAACTCCATCTCCCCAATAATATAATTTTCCTAAATAATATGAAGAAAATACATTATTGGCTTTTTCTGCTTGTTCAAAATATTCCTTAGCTTTAGCGTGATTTGTTGGAGTTCCTTTTCCGTTATAATAAATAACGCCAAGGTAATAAGATGCGCCATTTACTCCATTATTTACAGCTGACTCTAAAAGATTTCTTGCTTTCTCATAATCAACATCTACACCAATTCCTCTGTAATATCTTAATCCTAATTCGTATTGAGCTTCTCCATTTCCTTGTTTTGCTAAATTTTCAAGATTATCGATTGATATAATTCCCATAAAAAATTACCTCATTTCTTTCCACTATTATGTCATTCTTTTTATCAATTTTAGCATTTTTTTCCAAAAAATACTATAAATTTTGTATTACAATTTCGTATCATTATCAAAACAATTTTATTGGAAAAAACTGCTTTTAAACAAGGATAAATCTACCTCACTAATAATTTTGTTTCTAATTCCATTTTCTGTAAATTGCCATCCTATTGTTTTTTTGTTCAATACTGTATTAGACGCTCCATCTTGCTTAGTTTCAAAGTACCAATAGTTTGGAATTGTAGTTAATTTGGGATAATACGCTATCCAGAATTTGGTATCCATATCACTTAAATATAGATTTGCTGTTTGCGCATTTGTATAAAGAATTGTTTCTATTTTTTCTTTTGCCAAGCTATCCACTAATTTTTGCACAATCTCAGCTCTTGACGTCCATATATCATCTGCTCTTCCTTTTCCTTCATGATCTTCAACATCAAGTGCTAATGGAAGAACGCAATATTCCCCTCCAGCCTTTTTCAAAAAATCTTTAATTACTTTTACTTCTTCTTTTATTTCGGCATCATTTAATGCCTCATCTAAGAAATAAAAACCATATGGCATTTTTAAATATTCACAAGCTTCTACATATTCTGGATATTTATCATCCTCATAAAAATTGCCTTGTTCTCCATAGCCTCTTCCACCTGCTCTAATATAAACGCCACTTACTTTATTTTCTAAAACAAAAACTTCGAAGTCTTCTTTTGTCTGAAAATCTTTTTCAAAATCATACTTAGATACGTCAACAACTAAAACCTTCTCGCCATTTACTTCTTTATAATAGTCAACTCCATCGCTATATACATATCCATTGGTTTTTCCATCCACTTTTACTTTATACCAAGAAATTCCGTCTTTTTCAAATTCATCTAGAATATAAACATTTTCAGATTTTTTCAAAACTTTTATTTGTTTTACGTTCGTTTGCTTAGGTTCCTTATAAAAAGCAAGTTCTTTTGCTATTACGACTCCATGAATTGCCTCTTTGATTTCTCTTTGATTAATTGCAATTTTAATTCTCCAAATAGCAAGCAATATTACAATAATTAATAATATTAATACTAAAATAATTTTTGGTAAAATTTGTTTTTTCATTTATTTGTCCTCTATTGATTTTTAATTTCTTTTCTTTTAAATACAATATTACTTAATAATAATACAACAATTGTCGTAACAACAACTACTATCACAGAACTTGTTAAAGTAACATATTCATTCATAGAAATTCCACCATTAGCAAACACATTAAAATCCCAACAATTAGAAAGAATAAACTTCGCAATTGGTTTTTGTAGCATTGTAAAATCAGACATATTCAAAGATAATCCGACAAACATAGCTAACACTGTTGATTTTGAACCTATTGCAAAAAGATTTGCAATAAACATTGTCAATAAAAATCTTGGTAAAACTAGCAAGAAACATTTTATTAATTCTGGGATTAATCCAACTTGAGTTGCTGTTTTTGAACCAAAGTCATAAACAATAATTGGTGCTTTAATCGTATTAAATCCTGCAAAAATTCCAACCACAATCCAATTAACAACTAAGAAGAATATTGTATATCCAATAAAGTAAAGAATTGTTGCTATAATTTTGCTTACTAAAATCTCTGTCCTTGTATATGGTTTTACAAGGAGTTGTTTAATGGTTCCTTTTTCAAATTCTGTTGGAATAATCATACTAGCAATAAAGATTGCAACAAACATTATCATGAATCCCTGACCGCTAGCGACACTTAATAATTCTTCCGCAATTGTCGTGTAAGAATTTCCTTGATCTTTAATTAAGTCATGATCTAACTCATATTTTCCAATATTTAATGCTTTTTCTACTTCCATTAGTGCGATTTTATCTTGATGGGTAACCACATTTTTATTCATCATTTTGTATGCTTGCAAACTTTCTAAGTACTCATCTAAAGTATTAGAAGCATTTGAGCCATCTTGTGGAATATTATTTTTTAGTCTGTAGTTCAAAACGCGAATCACTTCTTGATAATAATCGATTTCTGTTTGAGTAGAACTACTTGTACTTGTTGTATCACTTAAAACATCTATTACTTCTTGGTTTGCTTTTATCTCCTCATTAATATCTTGTTTCCAATCATAATTCTCTAATTTCTGAAGAGCTTCTTCATATTCTTTCTTAACTTCTAAATAGCTTTCTGAATTGATTCCATTCGTAAATTGGTTTCGATACATTTCTTCTGCAAGGTCTGAAATCGTCTGATTGATATACCCTGTTTCGGCAGAAATTAAAGGATACTTCAATTTTAATTGATTTATCTCATAGTCAGAATAATAATAAATTTTATCTTCAATATTATCTGCTGACTTTTTCATATCTTCATCAAATTTTATCATTGATTTTAATTGCTTTTTATAGGAATTCTCATTTGTCTCGCTAAAATAATAATTCATAAAGTTAAGTACTATTGTAACAAGAATTGCAAATATTAATAATACCTTTGTTTCTGTACGGTGACTTAATTTAAATAACTCATTTTTGATTAGATTTTTCATCATTCTCACCACCAATTCTCTCTAAAAATGCTTGTTCTAGCGTTTTTTCTTTTTCTTTTACTTGATATATTTTATAATTATTTTTTAATAATTCAAAAATAAAATCAGAGATTTCTTCTCTTTCTCTTCCTACTTCAATCATATTATTCTCTAATTTTTTATCTTCTTCTTTCAAATAGGAATCAATATTTTCCAAGTGGTTCAATTCAATAATATATCTTCCTAAACTATCATGTTGTAATGCATTAATAGATTCCGTAGAAATAATTTTTCCTTCTTGGATAATGCAAATATTAGTACAAAAACTTTGAAGTTCTGCTAAATTATGGCTTGAAATTAAAATTGCCACTTTATTTTCTGTTGCTAACTTTACAAGCAAATTTCTTAATTCTGTAATTCCTTCTGGATCTAATCCATTTGTAGGTTCATCTAATACTAATAGATTAGGAGAATTTAAAAGTGCTTCTGCAATTCCTAATCTTTGTCTCATTCCTAAACTATATTTTGAAACTTTATCATGAATTCTATCTTTTAATCCAACTAGTTCCACTAATTCATTTATTTTTTCCTTAGAGATATTTTTATAAAGTCTTGCAATTAATTCTAAATTCTGCATTCCACTCAAATACATATAAGAGTCTGGATTCTCAACAATTGCTCCCACTCTTTCCATTGCTTCTTTAAAATTTGTTTTGATGTTTTTTCCATTAATAAAAACTTCACCAGAATCAATTCTTTGAAGCCCTAGAATCAGTTTAATTGTGGTTGTTTTACCTGCCCCATTTGGACCTATAAATCCCAGTATTTCTCCTTCGTTTACAGAAAAAGAAATATCATGTAATATTTGTTTTTTTCCAAAATGTTTATTCACATTTTTTAATTCTAAAACAGCTTCCATTCTCATTTATCTCCCATCAAATTTTCCAAAAATATTGTATCTTAAAAGATGTAAAATGTCTAGATAGAACACAAAAAAAGAAACACTTTTATACAAAGTGCTTCTCTTTCTTATCTTATTTTGAAGTTGTCTTAGCTTCTCCAATAATCTTATTAACAATATTAATTACTTTATAATTTCCGTTGTAATCATCTGCTGTAATCCTAATAATATCTACAACCCATTCACTTGTAGGTTCGTTTCCACTATACAATGATGAAAAACTTGTAAAATAAATATCATAACGAGAATTATCATTTTGACTATTTCTAATTCCATAACAATGCCAAACCCTTCCGTTTACTCCAGTTTGACTTGAGCCAAAATCTACCAAATTATATCTATTAGCAAAATTTTCTGCAGCTTCTTCTTCTGTTGCACCATATGCAATAACTTGGTCATAAACTTCAATCGTTGTATATGATTCTAATATCTCATTTGTTTCCTTGTTAATTCCAACTGCTAATCCAGAAGCTTCTGCATTAATTGTCATTCCTTCTCCTTGATCAACATCTCTTGGTGTGCTAGAAAAATACCAATCTGTTGGATATTTAAATTTTAATCCTGGTGCCCAATATTCTGTCCAATCCATTGTTGATGCATAATTGTCTACTGTACTTGGATCATATGTAGTAGAAGGAGATGAACTTGTTTCTTCTTCAACAGGATTCATTCCATATTCTAAATGACTTTGTACAAAATCATAATCTGAAGTATAGATATATTGACTACAATCTTCGCACCATAATGTCCATGCTGTTCCATTATAAATTGTCCACCATTTTCCAAAATGATGTGGTTCTTGAATTTCGTCCCCACAAATTGTACATCTTAATGTATGTGTTCCATCAATTGTTGTATGATAATCTCCAACCTCTTCAGCTTTTATAATTCTATAGTTATGAGTGTGTTCTGGAATTTTATTATCATCTGATACTAATGGAGTATTTTCTGTTTTATCTTTTACTTCTATTTTTTCTGATTTTGCTGTTTCAATACTTTGAACTTTATATTTTGTATATGTTGCATTTTCATTTAACGTAAATTCCAATGTTGCTTGAAATCTATCTAGCTCTTCAATTGATCCATTTTCATAATCTTGCTCATCTGGTAAACAATATGTAAATGTTACTTGATATTTTCCATTTTCATATTTCAAATCATCTACATTTAAACACAATCCACTTGTTATCATATCACCTGCTGCTATAAATTTGTAAGCATCTAACTCTTTATTATACTCAAACATATCTGATTGTACAGTTGTTCCTAGTTCTTCTCCAATTGCTTCTTTTAATGCTTGATTAATATTCTCTTTTGGATAATACACAAATCCATCTGTAGATATCTTGGCTAATTCTATATCAGCTGCTGATACTAAATCAATTCCTAAGTAAAATTTATCATCATCATTTAATACTTTATTTGTTGCATATGGCTTTAAAACGATTGCATAATCTCCTAATTTTTGTTTTAAATCTATTTCAGAAATCTTCTTAACTTCCTCTGCACTATCGCTTGCTACTAAATCAATTTCTTTGTTTTCCAAATCAATTTCTAATGTTGCAATTTCAGAAGCATTTTCACCTTCTACTCTTAATTTTAAAACTTTCATATCTTCTTTGTAATTATTAAGTTTTATTTCATAAGAATAAATTCTTGGATCTGATGCAATATCTTCTGCTAATATTTTTTCATTTGATGAAACAATAAATTTTGTTGGGCGAACACTAGCAAGCTCTTGATTCACTGTTATAAATAATGATGCATTTCCATCTTTCACAACAAATCTATTAACTTGAATAAACAATTCATCTGCGATTTCAATATTTGTAAAAGAAATTGTGATATCTCTATCTGATAATATTTCATCTTTTGTTGCTGTCACTTGCTTATTCTTATTTCCTAAGTCTTTAATTAAAAAGAAAATGTTGTCATATCCTTGCGTTGACGCATATACATTTGCTCCTGTTATAATTAAAGTACAAGCAGCAACCGCTGCAAATGGTCTTACCCAGCTCTTCTTTTGTTTTTTGGGCTTTTCTTCTTTGGTGTCAAAATTTTGTTCTTCTTTCATTTCATGATCTCCTTTCAAAAAATCTTCAAACATGTCATCATATTTTTTGGAAACTAATTCGTCTTTTCTAAATTTTTTTCTAATGTGTAAGTCTTTTTCTTCATCTGGCATCTTATTCATTGTCATCACCTTCTTCCTTCAATAAAACATATAGCTTTTCTCTACTTCTCGAAAGTCTAGATTTTACTGTACCTTCTGGAATATTACACATTTCAGCAATTTCTCTAATGGAAAATCCATCATAATAGAATAATATTGTCACCATTCTTAAATCTTGATCAATAGAATTTAAGGCTTTTTCTACATTAGATTCTTCTTTATATGTATCATAATAAAAATCATTCTCATCTTTTTCTAATTCTTGATTTAAATAAACCACTTTTTTATTGGCTTTGATAATATCATAACATTTATTAATGAGAATTCTTGTAATCCAAGTAGAAAAATAATGTTCATTTTCCAGCTTTTCTAGATTTTTGTAAGCACTAAAAAGTGTGTTTTGAATTGCATCTACGCAATCATCATCATTTTTTAAAATTGCCATACCTGTTTTATAAAGTTTGGCCTTTAAAGGAATAACTAACTGATTAAACAGTTCTTCTTTCTCACTTTTAGTTATATTAGAAAGATCCATTTTATTTTCTCCTTTGTACATTAGACGTTAGTTTTTTGTGAAAGGTTCACAAAATTCACAATAATTTTATATTAAAGCCAAAAAAATGTCTATAAAAATCGAAATATTTTCTAAACTTTACTTTTTTATAAAAACAATATATAATGTTGTCATCATAAAAATAGGAGGAAAAATAATTATGAAAAAATTTTTAATAGGACTACTTGTTGTAGTTGCGCTAATCGCTGTATTTTGTATAGGTCAATATAACGGACTTGTTTCAAGAAGCGAAAATGTTGATTCTAAATATGCAGATTTAGATACAATGCTACAAAGAAGAGCTGACTTAATTCCAAATTTAGTTAGTACAGTAAAAGGATATACATCTCATGAAGATGCTATTATCGACAAAATCACTACAGCTAGAGAAAACTTAAATAAAGCAAAAACTGTTGAAGAAAAATCAGAAGCAAATGATCAACTAAGTAGTGCTCTCAACTCTTTAATGGTAGTTGTAGAAAATTATCCAGATTTAAAAGCATCTGAGAACTTTATTAATTTACAAGATGAATTAGCTGGTACAGAAAATAGAATTGCAGTAGCAAGAAAAGATTATAATGATAGCGTAAAATCATATAACACTTCTATTAAAAAATTCCCTGGAAGTATTTTTGCTGGTATGTTTGGATTTGATTCAAAAGCATATTTTGAAGCTGAAGAATCAAGCAAATCAGTTCCTAATGTTAGCTTTGAATAAAAATTAAGGAGGCTTTTATGCTTACTTTAAAAGAAAAAATAGTAAAAATTTTTGCTATCTTTTTATTATTATTTATTTTAATAGTCAATCATTCTTATGCACTAGTAAAGCAGTCTACAGAATTCTTTGTAAATGATACTTCAAATGTATTAACTCAAGACACTAAAGAGTATATTATCAACATCAACAAAGAGCTAGAAAGTAAAACTGGCGCTCAGATTGTTGTTGTAACAGTAAAAACATTAGACGGCCTAAGTGTAGAAGATTATGCTATTCAACTTGCCAGAAACTATCGGTATTGGTGATAGCAAAAAGAACAATGGTGTTTTATTTTTAATTGCCACAGAAGACAGAAAAATGAGAATCGAAGTTGGAAATGGCTTGCAAGGTGCTATTCCAGATGGAAAAGCTGGTAGAATACTAGATAATTATGTTGTTTCTTATCTTCAAAATAATGATTGGGATAATGGAATTAAAAATGGTTTTAATGCTATTTTAGAAGAAGTTTGTCAAGAATATAATATTGAAATTGATGGTTCCATTGCAGCTGTTTCTGATTCTATAGAATTAAGTGAAGGTGAATCAGCAGCTTTTGGTGTTTCCATTTTAGTTTTGATTATTAGTATCATTGCTAGATTTAAAATTAAAAATTCCAAAAATAAACTTCTTTTTGGAGGAGGAACGTTAACACTTGCTACAGCTCTACAATGTGTTCTTGCTGGTAGCGCTGCATTATTTGGTATGTATGTATTTATAAACTTCATTCTTATTATTATGGCTTTGTTTGGCCATGCTAGTGGTGGAGGCTATTATGGCGGTGGTTACCATGGTGGCGGATATCGTCGGAGGTCGGTGGACGGAGGTTCACACGGCGGTGGTGGACACTTTAGTGGTGGCCGGAGCT
This sequence comes from Clostridia bacterium, assembly GCA_017477355.1. Classification (GTDB taxonomy): domain Bacteria; phylum Bacillota; class Clostridia; order TANB77; family CAG-508; genus Scatovivens. Next base: position 40,084 of record JAFUWA010000008.1, on the reverse strand, counting down.
AGTAGAGGATTTTAATTAATTTAAAAAAAAGACGGTTCTGAATTCTTACTTTTTCAAGTAAAAATTTAGAATAGTTTTTTTCTATTTATTCTAACATTTTTTGTCTAAATTGATTTATTTCTTCTCGATTAATTTTTAACCCATTTTCCAAGAAACAATCTATTCCATTCCAATCCTTTTCAATTACTTCAAACACCTGATTAATGTATTCTAGTTTGGCGAGGAATACATTTCTAATATTTTCTGCTTTTCTTTTGTTACGCTCAAAAAGACGAACTAACCAGTATGTTCTGAATGTTCTTCCCTTTCCTACTTTATTAGAATATAGATAATCATCTATAATTGTTTGTTTTTCTGCCCCTAAAATAAGCAAAAGTAATGCACTAATAATTCCTGTTCTATCCTTTCCTGCTGTACAATGGAATAATACCGCATATTCTTCATCTTGTAGATGTATTATTGTTTTCACAATCTCAGCTACTTTTTCTAAATATGGAGCAGACATAATTCCATGATAAATCCTAGATAAATCTAAATCAAAATTATCATAAGCATCATCAAATTCTTCTTGCTTTTCATGCGTTATTCCAGGAAAGCTTTCATTAAAAATTGGCATGTGTAAGTATTTTGTATTAGGAAATATTACATCTTTTCTCTCTTCTACTTCTTTATCTGTACGCAAATCAATAATCGTTTTTAGCTGATAATGATTTTTTAGAATTTCAATGTCATTTGGGGTTAATTTGTCTAAAGCAGGACTTCTCAACAATTTTCCTTTTTTGATTATTCCATATTTTGTTACTGTTCCTCCTAAATCTCTTGCATTTACTAGTCCTTTCAATCTTATATCATTCATTATTTTTCCCTTTTATAAAAATCATTTTGCATAAAAATATCATATAATAATAGATAATTCAATAACTAAATTGAAAACTTTAGATTTTTTTTGAAAATACTAGACATAAATTTAATTTTATGCTAAAATAACTGTTGTAAATTAAATAAGCTGATGTGGCGAAATTGGTATACGCACAGCACTCAAAATGCTGCGAGAAATCATGTGGGTTCGAGTCCCACCATCAGCACCAGAAAGAAGAATCGTACAAAATGTACGATTTTTCTTTTTGGAACTGCGATGGTAGGGACTCGAAAAGGGCGTAAAGAAAACTGTCCAGTGGACAGTTTTTAGTCCGCGGGCAGAGCTAGCACCATCAGCACCAAAGAGCAATAAAGGTTGTTGAAAAATTCAACAACCTTTACTTTTTTTATACTCAATTGGTGGCCGCCATACAAGTAAATTGCTCGTACCTCGCAATGGAACGAATGCTCAGAAATGTTAATAGTATTGAAAATATCAAAGATCTCTAGTATAATATATTATGGTAACTAAAGAGTTACAAATATATTAGAAAGGGGTCTTTTTTAATGAATAATGACCAATTGCTCAAAAAGATGAGCCAAGACATGGAAATGCGAAATTTTTCACATTACACTTATGATTTTTACTTGAGAAAAACAAAAGAAATGATAAGATATTTTAATAAACCATTTGAGGAAGTAACAATAGAAGAACTGAGAGATTTTCTGTTCATACATTTATTGCAAGAACGAAAAGTAGCAGATAAAACCGTAAATCATTACAACAGTGTAATAAGATTTGTAGAAGAAGTGACATTAGACAAATTAATAAACAAGAAACAGCTTCCAATGAGGAAATTAAAGAAAAAGGTGTTTAAAGTACTGACCAAAGAAGAGTTAAGTACTTTTTTTAATTGTGTTGATAATTATAAATTCAAAACAATATTTATGCTAGTATATGGTTCAGGATTACGTATAGGAGAAGTTACAAATTTACATATAAGTGATATAGATAGTAAAAATATGAGAATTTTTGTAAGAGAAGGCAAAGGAAATAAAGAAAGATATGCAGTACTACCAAAAAAGAGCTTAGAGATGCTAAGAAAATATTGGAAAAATTATAGACCAAAAGTAGAAACGGATTTTGTATTTTTAGATGAATGTAAAAAGCCAATAAATCAGTATGTAATAAGAACACATTTTAGAAAATATAGAAGAATTGCAAAATTAGATGAAAAGGTCACAGTCCACACATTGCGCCACTGTTTTTGCACATCATTAATAGAAAATGGAGCAACATTATTACAAGCAAAACAGCTAATGCGGTCACTCCAATATAAGAAGTACGATGCACTACGTTCATATTGCAAATTTAGATTTAGAAGTAGATAGCCCATTAGATGTATTTTTGGAAGGAGAAGAAAATGAAAAAAATTCAGGAAATATTAAAAAAAGGTTGGAAACCATATAATAAAAAGCATAAAGTAGTAGGATATAAGAAAAAAGCAGTAACAGCAATTGCAGATTGTAAAACTGGAGCTATAGGAGCACATAAATATGTATGTGATGAATGTGGATATGAAGAAATTGCATATAATTCATGTAGAAATAGACATTGCCCTAATTGCCAAGCAGGAAAGAAATTGCAATGGATAGAAGCAAGAAAAGAAGAAGTATTAAATATAAAATATTATCATGTAGTATTTACAATACCAGATGAATTAAATCTAGTAACATTACAAAATCAAAGTAAAATCTATAATATATTGTTTAAGTCATCAGCAGAAACATTACAAGAACTAGCAGAAGATAAGAAATATTTAGGTGGAGAATTAGGATTTTTCAGTATATTACATACATGGGGACAAAATATGATGTACCATCCACATGTACATATTGTAACTACAGGCGGAGGACTAACAGAACTTAACAAATGGGTAGAAAAAGACGAAGACTTTTTCATACCCGTAAAAGTCATGTCAAAAGTATTTAGAGGAAAATTTTTGTATTATCTAAAACAAGAGAAATTGGATTTTTATGGAAAAAATAAATATTTAGAGAATCCTGCAAGTTATAACGACTTAATACAAAACTTGTATAAAAAAGAATGGATTGTATATTGCAAAGAACCATTTAATAATGCAGATTGTGTAATTCAATATTTGGGAAGATATACACACAGAGTAGCAATATCAAACGAAAGAATATTAGAAGTAACAGATGAAACAGTAACATTTAAATGGAGAGATTACAAAGATGAAAACAAAATGAAAGAAATGACTGTAACAATAGAAGAATTCATAAGAAGATTTTTGTTACATATACTTCCACCCCATTTTATGAAGATAAGATATTATGGAATATTAGGAAACAGAAATAAAAAAAAGAAACTATTAAAATGCAAGATACTAACAAGAACAAAAAAATACAAAAAAGAGAAGCTTCCCACTCCTGAGCTACTAAAGAAAATACTAGGAAAGGACTTTAACTTATGTCCATGCTGTAAAAAGGGGCATATGCTAATACCTAACTCTAGCTAATGAAATCAACTTAATAATCCTTTTTAAGCCCGTTCAGTCTTGGGGAGGGGGAAACTATATTCATTTTACAATGAAACAGACAAAAGTGCAACAATTTTTGCACAAAAAGTTTAAGAAAGTGGTGAAATTCGAGTGAGAGAAAATTATAGAAACTCCATAGCAAGTGTAGATAAGTTTCCGCAATTTACTATTATGAATGCCATCGATGGTCAGGCTGGTCTAATAATATGTGCCAGTCTGATTTTCTACAGCCTAACCATCGATAACATACTAAACATAATCGTATATGGATTTTTCGTAATCTTAAACTCTTCATAAATACTATTTTTAAAACTTATCTTAACATCTTTTCTTCTTAATTCAAGATTTTCGATTGTATATTCATCAAAAAGTTTACTCTTTTTGACCTCATAAATATTTCTATCTTCAACTCCTTTTATATAGAAAATATCAGAAAAATTATTTTCTTCTTGATAAGAAAATAAAATCTTCTTCACTCCTGTAATCTCTTCCTTTACCACACCATCATCATCTAAATAATCAATTAAAAAATCATAAATTTGCTCTATCATTCTATCTGCAATAGACATATGAACATTTTTAATACTTTCTCCCACTTGATACTCTTCTACAGTTCCATCATCTGTTTTTCTCTCTAAAATAATTTGATTATTTTGACAATAAACATGAACACAATATTTTCCATCTGTATCACAAATAACCTTATCCTCTTCTAGAATAACTCTTCCAATCTGCTCTTGATATTTTAAAAGCAATTCATACAATTGATTAATTGTTAAATTTAAAGTATTATTGATCCTCTTAATTCCTTCAAAATCCTTCATGATATCCATCTTATTTTCCTCCCTATTATCCAATTTTTCTTTTTGTTTTCACAACAATATTTGATAAAATAATAAATATAATTGAGAACGCTATCATAATTATGGTATTTGTTATAATTGGTTGCATCGTTTCTTTTGTAATTTTCTCCATTGTTCCTAAAGTCTCATTACTATTAATATAATAATAAGTTGGAAGAACATGTGCTATTTTTATTACAAAATCTGGCAACCATCTGACTGGCACAAATGCGCCACAAAGGAAGCTTGAGCCTAAAGAAACAACATTAGAAATTCCACTTAGAGCTTCTTTATTATTTACTAAATTTCCGATTAAAAAACTTAATGTTGTAATACAAAGTGTGAATACTAATGAATTCGCTATATAAATTAGTCCCCTTGTTGTTAGCATAATATCCTTTAATAAAATGAGACTAACAATTACATATAATGCCCACATTATTAATGAATAACAACAATTTGATAATAATAAAGCTCTATTATGTCTTTTACAATTTTCACTACTAATAATAATTCTTTTCTTAATTTTTTCTTGATTAAAGCTATTTAAAATCAGTCCTATCATAAAAACTAAACAAGCAATCAAACTATAACTTGCAAAATTATAATATAATGTTACCTTTTGCATAGCATTTGAATCTAACTTAGAAGTCATTTCTATTTTTGCTTCATTCTTTAATACTTCATTTACTTGCGCTACCAATTCAGATTCATCACTTATCTTTTTTTGGTAAATATTTGCCATTTGAATATATCGCGTTACTATCATTTTAGCATACGAAGCTTGATAATCTCCTGTAGATTTAACTTCTAATTCTGGTTTTTTTCCAGTCATAAATTCTTCTGTATAATTTTCTGGGATATAAATAACATAATTTAAATCTCTATAAAAAATAGCATCATTTAATGTTTCTTCATTATTTTCTATTTCTTTTACATTGCAATTTTTATTTAAATATTGTACAAATCCCTTTACTAGCTCTGTTTCTTCATCATAATTCACAATTGCAATATCAGGTTTTTCCGCTTGAAAATTCATACTTTTTTCACTTGTTTTCATATTAGAAATTCCAAAAACAAGAAGAATGACTGTATAAATAATAACAGTTAATTTATTTTTATTTAATATTTTCCAGAATGTTTTAAATACTGTCATATTTCTTCCTCCTTAGATTTCTAAATGATATTAATATTAAAACACCAGAAAAAATACACAAACTGATAACATCAAACCAATATCTATCTAAAGTTTCATAATAATATAGTGAATAAAATCCATCTGTTATCATTGCCGCTGGATTCACTTTATTAACAATTGGAGCTCCTTTATCTACAATATTTTTCATTGAAATTCCCATCATGCCTGCTAGATAACATCCTATCATTGTTATTCCAATTAAAATTCCTGTCTTTGAGTTCTCACTCACTTTCATCAAAACGCCAATTGCTAGTCCTATTGATAATCCTGCCAAACTTCCGACAGCTGCTAAAAGAACTACTAATTTACTATAAACTCCATAATCTACTTGAATTACTAGAATTGTATAAGCAAATAGTAAGGCCATTCCTATTAATTGTACTATATAACTCGCTAAAAAACTACTAAGCACAATCGTTCCTTTTTTTATTGGTGAAATAGCAATTCTTTTTCCCTTAGCAGACAAATCTGGCATAATCTGGTTCATTACCCAAATACTAAAAATTCCACCATAAAGTGCTGCCATTGCTATTAATGTATAAAATTCTATCATTGTATAATCTAGATTTTTGTTGGAAATATTTTTAATATTAATATCTTCTATTTCAAATATGCCTGTTTGGCTCATCTGCAAAACTTGTTCTGTCACATATTTAAATACTGTTTCATCAATACCATTACTAATAATCGTTATTTTTGGTGTTTCACCTTCTAGTTTTAAATATCCAATTATTTCTCCATCTTCTAATAGCTTTTTGGCTTTCTCTTCATCTACATATTGGGTATGAAATAATCTTTCTTCATTTTTCTTATCGCTCAATTCTTTAAATGCCATTTTGAAGAAAATATTTTTATTAAATTCTTCATCTTTGACAATTGCAATGTCAATTATGTCTAATTTTTCATTATTAGCAATATTGGAAAAAGCAAGATGAAAAAGCGTACCTAATATAATTGGAAAGGCGAATGTCCAAAATATTAACATTTTATTTTTAAAAAGTGTTTTTAAAATATATTTAAAATTATGAAAAAACATATCAATCACGCAATTCCTTTCCTGTTAATTCTAAGAATACGTCATTCAATGTTGGTCTTTCAGAATAAATTTTTTGATAATCAATTCCTTTACTTTTCAAATATGTAATCATATTTACTAAATTATTTTTACCATCTTTATAAGTAACTAATAATAAGTTATCTTCATAAGAAACTTCTAATACATTCATTAAATCTTTTATTTTTGGTAATTCTCTAACATCCAAATTATTTACTTCAACCGTAACCTTTTCTTCAATGCTAGCTCTTTGCTTTAACTCGTCTGTTGTTCCTTCTGCAATAATCTTCCCTTTATCCAAGATAATAACTCTATCACAAAGGATTTCAACTTCTTCCATATAATGTGTTGTATAAACAACAGTTGCTCCCATATCTCGTAATTGTTTAATACCATCTAATATATTATTTCTACTTTGTGGATCAACTGCTACTGTTGGTTCATCTAAGAAAATTAATTTTGGTTTATGTGCTATTCCACATGCAATATTTAATCTTCTTAATAGACCACCAGATAACTTCTTAGGATAGAATTTTTGGAAATCTTCTAGTCCTACTAATTTGAGGGCATCTTCAATATATTTTTTCCTTGTTTCTTTATTTTTGACATAAAGTCCACAAAAATAATCAATATTTTCATAAACTGTTAACTCGTCAAATATAGATACATCTTGAAATACAACACCTATTTTGGATTTTAATTCATAACTATTTGGAGTCATTTCTTTACCAAAAATTTTAATATTTCCACCTTGAAATTTTAAAAGTGATAAAATACAGTTTATTGTTGTTGATTTTCCACTACCATTTGGTCCAAGAAGTCCTAAAATTTCTCCTTCTCTTACACTAAAAGATAAATTATCAACTGCTATTATCTCTTTATATTTCTTGACTAAATTTCTCACTTCAATAACGTTTTCCAAAATAATTTCCTCCAATTTACATATTTCGTATACCATAATAACACAAAAACAAGCATTTTTCAATGCTTGTTTTATTTTTTCATATTTATTCTGCTGGTGTCTCACTAGGTGTCTCTGTTTCTGATACTGGAGCTGGTTCCGGTGTAGGTTCTGGAGCTGGCTCTGGTTCTGGTGTTGGTACCGGAGCAGGCTCTGGTGTTGGCTCACTAGGTGCTTCAACCACTGGCTCTGGTTCTGGCATTGGTTCTGGCGTTGGTTCTGGATTTGGAACTGCAGCAGCTTCAGGTCCCGTTTCTACAATTCTTGGCATTGCTTTATAAAAGTCATTTGTAATAACTTCTTTAGAAATAACTGCACCATTTAGTACCATTTCTTTATATGTTGTTACTCTTGCTCCTGCTCCTCCAGCTTGTAGAACACGTACACTACCTGGAGCTAGGCTATTGTTTACTTTTGTTTGTGTATCATAAGGAATTGAAGAATTTACAACCGGAATAATATTAATAGTATATTCCTCATCTTCTTCTATTCCATAAATTGCGAAATTAACAATTCCATTTTCTGCATATCCATCTATTTTTATTGGATAACTTCTTGTATTAGTAAATTTCAAGTCTTTAATTCCATAAACAACTGTTGCATCTCTACCAAAAGCTAAATAACTTGTTTTAAAAGAATGATTATATCTTTCGTCAATTTGTAAATTTGCTAAAAGAGCTGCATTATACAATGTTGAAGATACTTGGCAAATACCGCCAGCTAATCCATCTACAACTTGATCTCCTTCAAATATCGCAGCATTTTTATATCCTGCTTGAACTGTTCTTTCTCCTACAACTCCGTTAAAAGAAAATTGTTGTCCAGGCATTAGAACGGTTCCATCTATCTTTTCTGTAGCAATTTTTAAGTTCTCACTTCTTCCCCAATTACTAGCATCATATCTTGTACTAAATTCTTGTAATTTATTTGGGAAAGCTTCTAATCCAATATCGTTAATTGTAATTTCTGCTTTTTGTCTACTTAAAGGAATTACATATTCCTCTGACTCTTCGTTTAATTTTTCTTTTGCTTCTTCTATTGAAATTGCAAAATCAATTCCATCTACATCAGTAAATATTTTTGCTTTTTCTGTCTCTGTTGCTGCGATAAAATATGCATTTTCAGGTTCTGTATGAACCTCACTATAAATTTTATCTATATCAATTGGATCTGCTTTAACATTTTGACAAGGAATTGTTGCTTTTTCATTTTGGAAATTCTTTACAATTTCTAATGGGTTTCTATTATTTAAAAAGTTCGTAATGATTTGTTTTAAATTATCTTTTTGAACTTGAACCCCATCTGTACCAGGATTAATAATTAAATTATCGTCTTCAATATAATAAGAATATTGCGTTACTAATCCAGGAACACTTGTAGCTATTTCTTCAACAATTGTATTAATATCTTCATCATTGTATTGGTAATTAATTGTAAAATCTTTTCCTTTAAATGCTGTTGCAATTAATTGATAATTACATTCTATAATATTTCCTTTTCGTCCTATACTATAAGCTTCATCTAATTCTTTTTGGAAATTATAAGAAAGTTCTACATCATCAGATTCTACTCTATATCCATAATCTTCATAATTAAGCTCTATTTCCACATCTAAAACCGTTTTAAAAGCTTCATCTAATTTCTCTTTTGCTTCATCATAAGTCAATCCTGAAAGATCAATGTTGTTGATTCTAACACCCTTAGCCATTGTATTCTTAGTTGAATAAATTAATGCAAAACCAGTTGATAGAATTAAAATAACTGCTAATATTGAAACTAAAATAATGGCAACTGCACCAACTTTTCGTTTTGCATTTTCTTTTTTTTCTAAGATTCCCATTTTTTCTTCCTCGGCTTTTGTTAATGCCTTAGATTCAATTCTTGGAGCTTTTTCCTTTTTCTCTTCTTTCGGTTTTTCATTGCTTTTAAAAACTACTTTCTCTGCCTTTAAATCTTTTTTCTCTGTTTCGTTTTCTTGAGCCTTTTCTCCGTTTTTCTCGACAACATTTTCAGATTTTACTTCTTCTTTTTGTTCTTTGCTTTCTTCCGTTCTTTTTGTTTCTTGCTTATTAGAATTATTTTTTTTGCTTGCCATTTCAAGAGATCCTTTCTTCCGTTTTTTATCTTATCCTATCTTATCATAACAAGACTTTTTGTGCAATGAAAAATTACAAAATTTGTATAAATTTCTCTAGACAATCCAAAGAATTATATATATAATCACTGTAGGGAAAATAAATTTATTAAAAGAGGTAGCAATATATGATTGGAAGTATGATAGCAAAGATACGTAAAGAAAAAGGTATTACAAAGACCGAACTTGCAGAAATTACTGGTATAAATATTGGACATTTAACACATATTGAAAAAGGTGAAAGAAATCCTAGTCATAAAGCTCTTTACTCTATCTGCGAAGCTCTTAATATTCCATTTGAAGAACTACTACACACATATGATAAAACTTTAAGTAGTGACCAAGAAAAATATGATTATTTGAAATATGTACCATATGACAAAGTTCCAGTTTTTTCTGGTCTAGAAGATTTTGTACAATGCCCATCAAAATATACAAATGCATCTTTTGCTTATAAAGTTCCTGATAATTCAATGGAACCTTTATTCTTAAAAGACACTCATGTTTTTGTGGAAATTGCAGGTCTTCTTGAAAATAAAGATTATGGATTATTTAATGTAGATGGAAAATTTTTAATTAGAAAATTGCTTTATCGAAAAGGTGGCATCGTGCTAAGAGCAGAAAACAAGGATTTAGAAATTGAAGATATATTAGTTCCTGATTTAAAACACTTTGAAATTATAGGAAAAATATATGTTGATCAAAATTAAAATGCGAGGTTATTTTTATAAATATGGAACTCTTTAAAAATATCTTTTTTAATACTGATAAACTGACTCCTTATATTACTGTTAAAATTACTTATGCTGGAAAATTCTTTGAAAACAAGTCTAAAGATGTTTTCTTACATTTCTGTTTTAACAATGATTGGGATAATGCGAAAGATATTAAAATGGAAAAATCTGAGCTTGGTTATCAAGCTGAAATAGAATTAAATAATGAAAAAAGTTTCAATATATGCTTCTTCAATGAAAAGAACGAATGGGATAATAATGATTCTATGAATTATAATTTTCCAATAGAAGAAGCAGAATTAAGCCTAGTTTCCTTAGATGATAATTGGGTTTCTACCCAATTTCTCTCTAGATTTTATCTTTGGAAAAAGAAATTTAAAGTAAGAGTTTATAGAATTATTAGATTTATTACCGGTAATTACAAGAGAAAAGTAAATGAAGAAAAAGGATAAAACTCAGATATTAAATATCTGAGTTTTTTATTATATATTCCATCCACCATTTATTTCAATAATTTGACCTGTTGTATAATTATCATCCACTATCCATCCAACGCATTTTGCTATATTTTTGGCATTTCCTATTTTTTCTAAAGGAATTTGGCTTCTAATATTGGCTAATTCTTCTTCTGAATAATCATTTGTCATATCTGTTTCAATAATTCCTGGTGCAATTGCATTTACTCTAATATTAGATGGTCCTAATTCTTTGGCTAATGCCTTTGTTAATCCGTTAAGGCCTGCTTTTGCAGCTGAATAATGTACTTCGCAAGATCCTCCTGTTACTCCCCAAATAGAAGAAATATTAATAATATCTCCATTTTTATTATGAAGCATCGTTGGTAAAACTTCTTGAATTGTATAGAAATTAGCAGTTAAGTTAGTTTGAATCATTGTATCCCAATCCGTATCAGAAATATCCGTAAATAACTTTGTCTGTGAAATTCCAGCATTATTTACTAAGATATCAATATTTCCAAATTCTTGTAAAGTATAAGCAATTAACCCTTTTACTTCATCTCTTTTAGAAATATCTGCTCGATACACTCTTACCATATCGCCAAATTCTTCTTGCATTTGGTTTGCGATATTATCCGACTTTCTATAATTAATTACTACTTTAATTCCTTTACTTACTAATTCATAAACAATTGCTCTACCTATTCCACGAGTTCCACCGGTTACGATTGCTACTCTATCTGTATTTACTTCTTTCTTTTCTTCCATGATTTAAATTTGCTCCTTTATATGTACTTGTCAATGAATGACAGTTTGGGCATAATACTATTAAATTTTCTTCCTTATTATTTAAAAAATTTCCATCAATATGTTCTATTTCCAATGGTATATTATTAGTATATGGATTTACTTCACTCCATCCACACTTAGTACATTTATTATTATATTTTTTCAGCATATATGTTCTTATATACATAGATAACTGATATTTACCTCTTAGCCCATTTACTTCTCCATTTTTCCATTTACGAATATAATTTTTATATTCGTACTCTTTTTGGTATTGGATAGAACAGAATTTATTTCGATTAGAAATTATGGTTCTATAATTTTAGTTGGGGTGCAAAAACACTCCAACTATTTTTATATAAAAAAGTGGCATTTATTTAGTTTCTTTGATAAAATTATTTTGCTCAAACCTTAACAAAGGAGGACTAAATAAATGCAAAATCATTTTATCACAAATCTTTTAGATTTAAAAGGGGTTATCGTTACAAAATTTAGAAATAGGAAAAATCGTATTCGTATTCATATTGAATTACCTATTAGAGAACAAACATACCCTTCTTGCCATTCTAAAACTTCAAGAGTTCACGACTATCGTTTCCAACTTATCAAAGATATCCCTTTTTATTATAATAAAAAAGTATTTCTTTATTATAGAAAACGTAGATATGTTTGCCTTAATTGTAATAAAAGGTTTTATGAAAAAAATTCTTTTCTCCCTAAAAGAGCTCGTAAAACTAATCGTTTATCTTATTTTATTATTGAACTGCTAAAAGATAAACATTCTATGAAAGATGTTGCTAAAATTTCTAATGTTTCTTCTCCTACTGTTGCTTCTCTTTTGCCTTATCTTTCTACTTCTGCTTCATATTTACCAGAAGTTTTATGTATTGATGAATTTAGAGCAAACTCAGGAAATTTTAAATATCAAGTTTCTTTAATTGATGGTAAAATTGGTAAACCTATTGATATTGTTGAATGTCGCCATAAGCATTATCTTTTTTCTTATTTTAATAAATTTACTCTAGCAGAAAGAAATAAAGTAAAGTATGTTATTATGGATTTATGGCAACCTTATAAAGATTTAGCAAAGAACTTTTTTCCTAATGCCAAAATTGTAGCTGATAGATTTCATTATGCTAGATATATTGTTCAAGCTGTTGATACTGTTAGAAAACAAGTTCAAAGCAAATTAACACCTAAAGAGCGAATATACTTTAAACATTCTAGAAAGCTTCTTCTTTCAAGATACATCAATTTAAATAGAGAACAACGTGAAGAATTAAATTACATACTTATTAATTATTCTGAAGAACTTAGACGTGTTTACAATGAAAAAGAAGAACTATTAGATATTATACACTCTAATGACAAATATAAAGCTATCGATAAATTAAACAAATGGATAAAAGATAATTTAGATGCTAATTATGAAGCATTAAAAGAATGTGCAAAGACATATAGTAATTGGATTCAAGAAATCAGAAATTCTTTACTTGTACCTTATTCAAATGGTGTTATGGAAGGATATAATAACAAGATTAAAGTACTTAAAAGAGTTGCTTTTGGCTTTAGGAACTTTCAAAACTTCAAAGCAAGAATTTTGCTTATGAATTAGATATAGAAAAGCAAATATGTCAAAAATCCTAATTAAGTTAGGTTTATTAATGATGCTTTAAAAATGCAAAAATTTAAGATTTTTTAGTGAAATAATAAAAAGTCAAAAAAACATTGAGATGTAAACCATTTTTCGAATCTACACCCCAACTATTGACAAAGAGCCAAAATAAAAAGCCATAAATCAAGAACTTTTTCAAGATTTACAACCTTTTTGTTGGAGCCACTTGTCCGATTCGAACGGACGACCTACTGATTCATACTACTATAGTTTTCACTACCGTTTTCACGTTTGTAGTCTGGGCTTACTCTTCACCATATCTTTCGACTTAGGTGCACCGTATAAAGTCTCTACACTCGGAAGATCTCTCTTCCTAGCTCGGGATTGGCAGTTAAGCTTTCCCCGAATTAGCGGTGTCCACTTTATAGATTTCTCTATAAAGGTGCAATTTGATTTGAAAATATCATTTTACAAGTCAGTTGCTCTACCAGCTGAGCTAAAGTGGCATATGAAATTGTGGTGACCCCTACGGGAATCGAACCCATGTCTCCGCCGTGAAAGGGCGATGTCTTAACCGCTTGACCAAGGGGCCATATATAAAAACTCTTATTCAGAATTACTTTTGGATAAGAGTTCTTGGTGAGCTATCCGCGACTCGAACGCGGGACAACTTGATTAAAAGTCAAGTGCTCTACCACCTGAGCTAATAGCCCGTCACCTACGTTTTCGGTCTCAAAACCTCAACGCTTCTCTATAATACTATTTTTTTTAGGAAAAGTCAATACTTTTTTAAAATTTTTTTAATTTTTTGTGGCACAATAACTGTGCCACAACATTTATGAATTCTCTTCATCTATTAAGTCACATAATAATGGAAAGTATTTTGTAATGCTATTTGCCGTTTCCTCATTTTCAATCATCTCTTTTATTTTATTTCTGTCAAGCCATGCAACTTTATCTACTTCTTCTTGCTGAATTTTTAGGTCATTAATATCAAAATTCTCTCTATCAAGGTAAACATCTACAAATACGTGTCTTCTTTTAACACTCATCATTAGCTCTACTTTATCAGGATCTAATTCAACACCAATTTCCTCTTTACATTCTCGATACATTCCATCAATTGGTCTCTCGCCTAAATCAACTGCTCCACCAGTAACTGACCACTTGCCAGGGAAAATTCTCTTTTGCATACTTCTCTTTTGCATTAAAAACTCACCTTTATCATTCATAATCCAAAGATGCGTTACTTGCTCATATTCTCCTGGGGTTGGCGTATACCTTTCAACGCTCTTATTTAAAGGTAGTCTTTTCTTATCAAATCTTTCTACAAGTTCCATAATATAAGTTACCTCCTAAAATACATATTAGTTTTTAAAACATACTACGAATTATAGCACAATTTCACTGGTTTTGTAAACACATATTAGGTGAAATATAACAGTTTCATAACAATGATTGACTATTAATTGTCTTTAATATATAATTATTTTGAAAAATTATTACTTATGATGAGGTATTAAATGAAGTGTTATAAATGTGGTAAAGAGGCTCCTTTAAAGAGCGGACTTTGTAATGATTGCTACCAAGAAGTTCTTCAAAATAAATATAGAAAAAGGAAAAAAAGACTGAAAGATAATTTCGTTTTAAATAATATTGATCATACTGAAAAAATATTAAACAAAGTTAAACCCAGTAAATTATCCTACTTTTTAATTTTCTCAGTATTTGCTATATCAATGATATTATTTCCCAAAACAATTATTGAATTTTTCATTAGAAGTCAATCTTCTTACTTTTTAGTTTTAATTTTCAATATTTTATTTTTCTTCGTTGGTGTTTACTTAGTAGTTTATCTTATGTCTAGAGATATATATCTAACCAACAAAAGAATTATTGGAAAATGGGGATTATTTAAAATCAAAAAAATAAATATTCCCTTAAGCTCTGTTCAATTTATCGACATATACTCATTAGGTGGTCTAGAAATTGATACAGCTAAGAAAAACTATTTTTTTGATTTTGTTGGAAATGGAAGAAAATTTAAATTTTCTACAATTGAACAAATCAAAATATTAATTGATTCAGCAGATTCTGAAAAAACATTATTGAAATTTTCACATTCTTTACAACAAAAACTAGAAGAATATCAATTAGAAGAATCTAATCCAAATATGATTTGTTGCAGTTGCTGTAAAGAATTAATATCAAGAGATAGTATTTATTGTGTACACTGCGGAAAGCCTGTACCAGAAAATGAAAGAACAATTGATATGTTCTTAGGTATCTTATGTTTCTTAATTCCACCAGTAGGACTTATTTTATTTTTACTAAACATTGGTCCTTATCCAAAATTTGCAAAACAATGTTTACTATCATCTGTATTTTCAATGTTTTTAATATTGATTGGAATATTGTCACTCATAAGTCTATTATAATAAAAATAAAAATCCCCTAGCTTAGCTAGGGGTATTTTACTAATATCGCCTATAAGGCTCTTCTACTAGCAGCGTCTCAAGACGCATAGCTATTTCGACGCATGCGTTTTTTTAAGACCCGTTAAACGGGTCTCTATATTCTTTTATTGATATTTGATCATATTTCATATCATCATTCAATTGATTTCTCACATATTCTGCTATTTTCTTTTCATTTTTCCCAACCGTGTCTACGTAGTAGCCACGGCACCAGAAACTTCGCTGGCCAAATTTATATTTTAAATTTGACCACCTCTGGAAAATTATGAGGCTGCTTTTGCCCTTTAATATTCCCATAAATTTTGAAACTGATAACTTGGGTGGAATTGAAACAAACATATGAACATGATCTGGGCAAACTTCAGCCTCTATAATTTTCACTTCATTCCAATCACACAAATCTCGTAATATTTTTCCAATCTCCATTCTTTTTTGTCCATAAAAAATTTTTCGCCTATATTTTGGCGTAAATACTATATGATATTTGCAATTCCATTTTGTATGTGATAGACTTGTTTCGTTATCAGTATTATTATTTATAATATTACTCATAATATAAAACTCCCTTCATGAATTTTTGCTTTTATGCGTCGAAACATATTTGCATTATATCATGAAGGGAGTTTTGTTACTATATAGCTTAAGCCTACGATACTACCGGCACAGCCGGAAGTATATTAACAATAAAAAACGCCGATGGGCCAATCCGTTTTTGGGATGGCCCATCGGTTTGAGGTATTAAAGTTGATTTCTGGGCAAAGATTAAGCAGGCTGTACCTGCAGCTGAGTAATCACACCGTAGAAGAACTTCGACATCCTGACGATGCCAATCTTCAATCCGGTTTCTTCAAACAGCTTCCTCGACCACTTGCGGAAATCCTTGTTGGCCGGAGCCCACTCCATGTTGATCATGGACTTCAGATTCCGCATACTGATGGAATGGCTCCCGAAATCCGGCTGTTCCCTGATTCCTCGCTCGACCATGAGCATCATATCAAACAGCGCCGGGCTCTCCTCATAACAAATGTCGAATGCCTTCGCAAACGCCACCGTCTTGGAGAACATCTCCATTTCCTCCGGATCCATGCTCGCCAGCTCCTCCTCGTAGGCAACCAGCTTGCGACTGAAGAACTCGACCAATACCGCATAAGTATCACGGCTCAATCCCCGAATCGGGGCCTCGTCATAGGCCCTCTCCAGCTCCACCATAATTGTTTCGGGTAGGTCGCGCAGCTCCTTGGCCACGCCGTTTTTAATTACCAGCACCCGTGTTGTTGCATCTTTCATATCTCTACCTCCATTTATTCTCGGCTTCACGCCGGATTGCTAGATGCACTATTATTATATCACTTTTGTTAACATAAGTCAAAACTCATTTTTCAAGCGACTCTGTCTCTTTATCATTTTCTATACTTTCTGCTGTCTCTTTTACTCTATCTGTTAACTCACTATAGCTAATTTCTTCTCCATTAAAAGTAGAATATATATAATCTCCACCATTTGCAAGAATCTTAGAAAATCTTGCTACTACTTCTTCTCTTGTTTCTCCATTTTTAATTTTATTATCTGCATAATCTTTGAAAAAGGCTAAAATATTTGCTTTAAACGTATCTTTTTCATCTATCAATTCTGTAGAATCCGACTTCATTGCACTAACATAAATATCGCTTGAATAAATATAAATTAAAGAATTCTCTACATCATTTTCTTGCATTCTTTGATTTAGTAATTCAGATCCTCCATTTGCAATATAATCTTCAAAGCTTAGGCCAACAGCCTCACACATAATTCTAAGTGTTTCTGTTTGCTCTACATATGGACTTCCAATAATCTGCATATTTCCCATTGCCAACTTTGCAATTTGATCTGCTTTTCCCTCTTCTAATCCTTGTCCAAGATAGAAAAAATCATAATCTCTTCCATATTCATTTTCTTCATCAAAACATTGCATCACAAAAATAGAATCTGATACAATAATTTTTTCTTTACTCACATGAATTACCCAATCTGAATATTCACTAAATTTAAAGCTATCATCAACTTTCCTTTCAAAAGTTGCTTCACTCATTCCATGCCCAAATACCTCATGATAAAGAACAAATTTATTAGAATCATCATCTCCTAGATCGACAAAATACGCCTTTCCAGTTTCTGAATCAAATCTTCCAGCCAAAATATCCTCAGGACCGCCTTCATTAACTACTTCTGATGTTGTTTGTTCTAATTGTAATCGATTTAAATTATAATTTAAAACCGTTAAATTAACATTAGGTAAGTTCTTTTCTAAGTTGTCAATTCCCTCTAACAACCATTGCCTGTATTTCTCATCAATATTAGGATTATTCATTACTGTTTGTCTTAAATCATCATAACTCGGATTACTCTTAGTATCAATAAATCCTGCGAACTCTTCAAAATCTTGGCATTCAATTACTCTTAGTTCACTACTTGATACAACATACTGATGAAGTCTATATATTCTTTGATTTTCATATCCCTGTAATGAATGGAAATCATATCCACCTTTTCTAAATAACTCTTCTCTAGTCGTTTTAGAAGGATTATTCGCTGTTTCTACAACCGGAATTGGTTCTTGAGGTGGAAAAACCATATTAGGAATTGCAATCCCTAATCCTACTATTGCAGCTCCTAGCGCAATCAATTTTCCTACTTTTGAAATAATTTTAGGCTCTATTTCATAATCATTTCCTATTTTTAATGCTGTTAATGCTTGTTTCTTGCTAAAAACTTCATACAATTCTTGATATTCCTCTATTGTTGGATACATGACAGAGCCATCCTGAAATTCTTTGATAAAATATTTTTGGCAAGCCCTATTGATCAAAACATAAAAGAAATTTTCTTTGTATTTAATTTTAGCAACAATTTTAAATGTTTCCATATCTATTCCTCTTTCGAAAACTCTTCCAAACTAATAATATGATTATATTATAAAGCCAAAAATATTTCAACCTATAACCAAAAATAGCACTACAGTTTAGTAGTGCTACTCTTAATTGATTTTATTTTTTTGACTTACTATTCTTATCTGATTTTGTATCAGATGCTTTTGTTTCAACTTTGATGCTATCTGTAATTGAAATAAACTTTAAATCATCTCTTTCTTCTTTTGAAGCAAAACTTGTGTAATCATTTGAAAGTTTTTCTAACTTCTCAACTTTTCTAACAAAGTCTTTTCCATCTTTATTTACTAAATCGGCAATTTTACTAATTCCATCTTGATTAAATTGTTTCATTCCATCAGCTAACGTTTGACTTCCACTCACCAATTGTAATGTTCCTTCAGTTAGTTTGATGCTTCCATCTTTTAATTGTTTTGAACCATTTGATAATGTATCAACACCTGCTTGTAAACTAGCTGTTCCGTTTTGTAAATCAGATGCTCCATTTGAAATTACTGTACTTGCTGATGTTAACTTCTCACTACTTTCTGCTAAACTACTAGCTCCAGAATTTAATGTTCCTAATCCTTCTACTACCTTGTTAGAACCATCAGCTAAGCTTGCTGTTCCTTCTGTTAAGGCATCTGTTCCAGATGATAAAGTTGTTAATCCTCCTGATAAACTAGTTGCTCCCTCTGATACTTGTTCCATTCCACCTTGAATTGCTAATAATCCATTATATAAAACTACTAAATCATCTACAGATTGAGAAATAGAATCTTTTGTTTGAGTTAAGGCAGTATAATTTCCTTGTGTCAATGTTAACAATTGAACATTAGATGTCAAAGATTGAATTAATCCTTGTAGTAATTTTCTTGTTGTTTCATAATTTGTAACTTGTTCAGAAGTTAATAATCCAGCTGCTAATCCAGCTTGTAATTCTTCTGAAGAAGGAATTTCATTTAAGTTTTCTTCATAAGTAACTATTTGAGCTTGTAATCCTTGAATAGTAGCTGTAGAATTCTCTCCTAGTGCTTCTTCATTATATGCTATTATCTCATCTAATGCTGTTTTCTTAGCATTTTTAGCTTCTTCTGTCATACTTGGCTCTAATCCCTCTACTGCATTATTAATTCCTGCCAAAACTTGAGAAGCTCCTGCATCTAGTCCAACTGCTCCGTCTTTTAACTGATTAGCTCCAGCCTTTAGTTCATTTGATTTATTATTTAATGTATTAATTCCTGAATCTAACTCTGCATATTGTGTTTTTAAACTATTTACCCCATCTGAAACTTGAGTCACTCCTGAATTAAATAATTGTGAACTAGCAGCAAATTCTGCTGTTCCATTCTTTAAACTAATAGCGCCATTATTTAAATCATTTGTTCCTGCCTTCAATGTATCAATTCCTAAGTCTAAAGCTGTGATTCCATTATCTAATTGAACTGTTCCTACATCTAATGCTTTTATCCCTTCATTTAAAGTACTAGCACCATTTTCTAGTGCTTTAGCTGCAGTTTCTAAAGCATTCACTTGATTAAAAATTTCATCAAAGTCATTCATAGAAATATTTAATTCGCCTAATAATTTGGGACTTGCATAAACCATAATATTTCCAGATTCGAATTTATCTGTATCCATTGAAATTTCAACCGAATTTGGAATCTCAATATTCTCTTTTGCTATTCCAAGGCTTTCTTGCATTCCTGGAAGAGCAACTCCTACAGCAATTGTATAGTTTCCATTTGTCAATAATTTTCCGTTCACAATTTCAATATTGGTATTTGCTTTGTTATCAATCATTAATCCACTAACTACTACAAATGGAGTATAGATATCACCATGTTTGTCCTTATTCTCAAATTCTATTTTGATTGTAACTCTACCAGATTTACCTGCTATTTTGGAAGAATTCATCTCTTCTCCATTTAAATAATAAGCAATTTTGGTTTCAATTGGTAATTCTTTTTCTGTTTCATCCTGTTTTGTTGTTGTTCCATTTTTATCTTCTATAATTGTTGTTACAGAAGAACTATACTTTTTTCCATTAGAATCTAAGTTAGAATAAATCGTTTCTTCATTTACATATGCAAGAACTGGACTTGCATAATATGTTAATAATGAAGCAATTACAACACCTGACGTGATTTTACTAATTATTTTCATTTTTTACATCCTCCCTTTTCCTTAAATCTGCCGTTGTTTTACAGATTAATTTATCAAATACTAATAAGAATGATGGCAATAGCATTACTACAGCAAACATTGAAATAATTGCTCCTCTACCTAAAAGCACACATAAAGAACTAATAATTTCAATTTTTGAATACATTCCAACTCCGAAAGTTGCAGCAAAGAAACATAGTCCTGATGTAAAAATAGCACTAATTGAAGTACCTAAAGCATAATCTATTGTTTCTTGTTTGTTCTTTCCAGACTTTCTCATATTAATATATTTTGAAGTAATTAAAATGGCATAATCTATTGTTGCTCCTAATTGAATAGTTCCTATAACAATAGATGCAATAAATGGCAATATTATTCCCCTATAATAAGGAATTCCCATATTAATAAAGATTGCGAATTCAATTACTATCATTAAAATAAATGGTAATGAAATTGATTTTAGTACAAATAGCATGATTACAAAAATAACACCAATAGAAACTGTATTAACAATGTTAAAGTCATGTCCTGCAATTTCTGCTAAATCATCTAATAATGGAGCAACACCGGCTAATATTGCTTTGTCATCATACTCTACAACAATATCATTAATTTCTGTTAATTGCTCATTCATTTCATCTGTTGCTACCTCTAATGTCGAACTAATTAAAATTAGACCATATTGATCTGTTTGAATCTTTTCTAATATACTCGTAGGAATCATCATTTTAGGAATGCCAAGCTCTTCTATTTTAGAAATACCAAGAGCCCAATCAACTCCATTTACTTCCTCAATTTTTCCAATCATTTCATTTAATTCTTCTGAATCTAAGTTACTATCTACTAAAAGCATTTCAATTGTTGCTAAATTAAATTTTTGATTCAAGTGTTCATTTGCTTGAACAGAATCCAAATCCTTAGGCAATTTTGAATCTAAATTATAATATACCTCTGTATGTTGATATCCATGGAATGCAATCGGTAAAACAATGATAAAAACAATAATAATTAACCAATGAAATTTTAAAATAAATCTTTTTAAATGCTTGAATTCAGGCATAATGCTTTTATGTTTTGTTTTATCTATTAATCTTCCAAAGCATAAAATCATTGCTGGTAAAACAGTTACTACACAAATTAGTCCAAATAGAACTCCTTTTGCCATAACAATTCCAATATCTTTTCCTAAAGTAAGCTCCATTCCGCAAAGAGCTAAGAAACCAGCAATTGTTGTAATTGAACTTCCAAATACAGATCCTAATGTTTCGCTAATAGCATTTGCCATTGCTTCTTTGTTCTCTTTTCCTTCTTCGCGATTTCTCATATAGGCATGATATAAGAAAATTGCAAAGTCTGTTGTAACACCCAACTGTAATACAGCAGCAATTGCCTTTGTAATATAAGAAACTTCTCCTAAAAAATAATTTGTTCCCATATTATAAAGAATTGCAAACCCAATATTTAAAAGCAAAAAGATTGGTGCAGCAAAAGAATCTAAAGCTATTTGTAAAACAATTAAACAAAGTATAACTGCAATAATAACATATGCTGTCAACTCACTCTCTGACAAATATTTCGTATCTAGTAAAACTGCTGTCATACCAGTCACTTCAAATTTATCATCTGCTATTTCTCTTATCTCTTCTACAGTATCTAAGGTTTTATCTGTAGAAATACCGTCTTTGAAAGTAACCATCATTACAGTACTACCATCTTTATAGATAGCATCTTTTACCTGATCTGGTAAGATTTCCTTAGGAACTCCTTCTCCTAATATATCTACCACTGAGGCAACCATCGAAACATTATCCATCTCGCGAAGTTTATCTTCAAATTCTAGAATTTGTTTCTCTGGTAAGTCATCTATCAAAATCATAGAATATGCACCCATGCCAAACTCATCTTTTAAAATGTTTTGACCTTGAATTGTCTCGTTATCTTCTGGTAAATAAGTTAAGATATCATAATTAACTCTTGTTCTAGCCATGCCAATTGCAGATGGTATCAAAAGAACAATTGCAATAACTAATAAAATAACTCTATATTTGACTATCCATTCGCCAAATTTATGCATTTTAGTCTCTCCTTTCTTGTGACTAACGGTCATTTTTATCAACTGTGTATCATTATACTACCTTTATGACCAATAGTCAATATTTTCCAGAAAATTATTGACTAAAAGTCATTTTTATGCTACTATTATTTCATAATTACATTAGGAGCATTTAAATTATTATGAAAGAAGAAGTAAATGATAAAGAATCAAGATTATTAGATAATGCTTTTAAACTATTTACTAAAAAAGGTTTTAAAGATACCTCTGTTCAGGAAATTGTTGATAATGCAGAAGTTGCTAAAGGTACTTTTTATATTTATTTTAAAGATAAATATGAAATTAGAGATATTTTAATTGAATTAAAATCAAAAAAATTATTTAATGATGCTTTAAAAGAACTTCGAAAAAAAGAAATCACTGGTCTCTCAGAACAAGTTATTTTTATTGTAGATCATGTCATTAACGCTTTAACTAAAAATCAGTTACTTTTGAAATTCATTTCAAAAAATCTTTCTTGGGGAATTTTTTCGCAAACACTTCAAAAGATTTATGAAAAAGATAGTCAAGACGAGGAGAATGGAGTTTTAACACTATTCAAAAAAGGAATTGAAGAAAGCAATTTAAAAATTGATAATCCAGAAGTAACTCTTCATATGATTATTGAATTAGTAAGTTCTACATGCTTTAATTCAATTATCTATAAAACCCCTCTTCCAATTGAAGAATATAAACCATATTTATATGATGCTATCAAAAAAATAATCAACTAATAAAACCTAGGAAATTTCCTAGGTTTTATTTTTTATTCATCATCTTTATACTCTAAAATATCTCCAGGCTGACAATTCAATGTTTTACAAATAGCCTCTAAAGTAGAAAAGCGAATTGCACTAACCTTTCCATTTTTTAATTTAGACAAATTTACATTTGCAACGCCTACTTTTTCAGAGAGCTCATTTAATGAAATTTTTCTATCAGCCATCATTCTATCTAGTCTTAGTATAATCGCCATTCTATCGCCTCCTTATATGGTTTCATCAGCCTCTTTTTGTAACTTGTATCCATATTCAAAAATACTTCTCATTGCTGAAATTACAAGAACAAATATTAAACCAATTGAGTTTTCTCTGATGCCTGCCATTTGCAAAATCCATAAAACAATAGATAAAATATGTACTCTTTTCAATAATTTAATATTTTTCTCTGTAAATGGTGTTCCCTTTGTTTCTACTTCTCCGAAGATCTTTGCTAAGCTATCTACCATAATAATTGCTAAAATATATCCTGCAATTGCAGCAATAATTGTTGATATAACCATTAGATTCTTTAATACTTCAGGTGCTTTTTGATAGTCTTCATCATTTTCTAAATCATCTTTCATATCTAAAACATCTAAGATTTCAGTTTTCCAATTCAGTTCTTCTTCCTCTTCTGTGCTTTCAGCAACTATGCCATCATCTACAACATTTTCCTCATCTGTCCCTGTCATTCCAACTGCAAATCCAACAATAATTGCCACTACAATAACCATAATTGGAACAACCATTAAGAATCCTTCAATTACTGTCATTATCTTTCTGTATTTTCCAAATTTCTTTTTCATTTTTTCTTCTGAAGTTAATTCTACTTCTTCTTTTTTCTCTTCCATAATAATATCCTCCAAAAATAAAATTAAAATAGATCTATCCTTTCGATAAATCTATCTTAACATGTCATTTAATTTTTATCAATATTTTTTAACGTTTTTCGTTAAAAAAATTATTTTTAACATTTCAACCACCTATTTCTTTTTTGTTGTCTTTTTCGCCGTTGACTTCTTGGTTGTAGTGTTTTTGGCAGTTGCTTTCTTAGTTGTAGTCTTTTTAGCTGCTGGTTTTGCTTCAATAGTTTTAACTGAAGATGGATCCCATTTCTCTCCTACTTGAGGAGCATTCCATGAAATATAATCACAGCCTAATCCAACTCCTGTGTTATTTTCACAAATATAATATTTTTTTCCTGCTTTTGATTTACGAACTACTACTTTTCCTCCGCAAACAGGGCATGGATTCTTGGCATATTCATTTAATGGCTTTGCGTTTTTACATTCTGGATATCCAGGACATGCTAAAAATTTTCCGAATCTTCCATTTTTAATAACCATCATTCTACCACATTTGTCGCAAGGAACATCTGTTACTTCATCTTCTACTTTTACTCGTTCACTTTCCTCATCAGCTTTCTTCAAAGATTCTGCAAAAGGTCCATAAAATTCTTGCATAATCTTACGCCAGTTTTCTTTTCCCTCCGCTACTTTATCAAATTCTTCCTCAATTTTAGCAGTAAATTCATAATCAATAATATCTGGGAAGTTTGTTACTAAATATTTATTAACAGCCTTTCCAAGTTCTGTTGGAACCAAATTCTTCTTATCTTTTTCAATATAATTTCTTGCTAAAATTGTTGTAATTGTAGGGGCATATGTTGAAGGTCTACCAATTCCCCTTTCTTCTAATGCTTTTACTAAGCTGGCTTCAGTATATCTTGGTGGTGGTTCTGTAAAGCTTTGTTTTCCTTTTAAATCTTCTTTACGAACTTCTTCCCCTTCATTTAATGGTGGAATTTGTGTAAACTCCTCTTCCTTACTGTTATCTTCGCTTTCTACATATAGAGCCATAAATCCTGGAAATTTCAATGTTTGTCCATTTGCTCTAAAATTATAGTCATTTGCATCTATATTTACTTGTAACGTATCATAAACAGCATTTGCCATTTGGCTAGCAATAAAACGATTATATACTAAACGATATAATTTATATTGATCTGGTGTTAAGCTATCTTTCACATCTTCTGGAGAAAGTTCAATATGTGCAGGACGAATAGCCTCGTGTGCATCTTGTGCGTCTCCCTTTGTTTTGTAATAACGATTTTCATAATATTGCTCACCATATTTTGCTGTGATAATTGTTTTAGCAACACTTCTTGCTTCTTCTGAAATTCTTGTAGAGTCGGTTCTCATGTAAGTAATCAAACCTGTATGTCCATGTTTTGGAATATTCACACCTTCATATAATGTTTGTGCTACTTGCATTGTTTTCTTAATTGCAAAATTTAATTTTCTAGAAGCTTCTTGTTGCATTGTACTAGTTGTAAAAGGTGGTGCTGGGCTTCTTTTCTTCTCACCTCTTTTTACTTCTTTTACTATATATTTAGCACCTTCTAATTCACTTAGTACTTTGTCCACTTCTTCTTTGGTATGAAGCTCTATTTTCTTTCCAGATTTTCCTAAGAATTTTGCTTCAAATTTTGTACTTGTTGGAAAATCAGAAGCAGTCAATAAAATATTCCAGTATTCTTCTGGTACAAAGTTTTGAATTTCTTCTTCACGTTCTACAATTAGTCTTACTGCAACTGATTGTACACGACCTGCAGATAATCCTTTTCCGACTTTTCTCCATAATACTGGACTAATTTTATATCCTACAATTCTATCCATTACACGACGCGCTTGTTGAGCGTCTGTTAAATTCAAATCAATATGTCTTGGATTTGCAATTCCATTTTTAACTGCATTTTTTGTAATTTCATTAAAAGTTACTCTTAATGCATTTTTTGGATCTAATCCTAATACATAAGCTAAGTGCCAAGCAATGGCTTCTCCTTCACGGTCAGGGTCGGTTGCTAAATATACATTTTCGCTATCAGCCGCATCCTTCTTTAGCTGATTAATTAAAGTACTTTTTCCTCTAATATTGATATATTCTGGTTCAAAATTATGTTCAATATCTACACCAATCTTAGATTTAGGTAAATCTCTAATATGCCCCATTGAAGCAACTACCTTGCTGTTTCCCCCTAAGAATTTTTTGATAGTGTTAGCTTTGGCGGGAGATTCCACTATTACAAGTTTATCAATCATTTGTCTTTCCTTTCGTTTTTAACTTTTGAACATTTCAGAAATGTTCAGGCCCAATTATCAATTTTTGCTTTCATTGCTTTTATTTTTTTATTTAAATCAACTAATTCTTCTTTTGTAGTAGTCAATTCTTTTTTGACACTTTTGGTTATTTTCTCAACTTCTTCTGGAGTTAAGTCATATACAGATATTTCTTGTTTCATCAATTGCTCTTTTTTCTTCTTTATATTCATCATCTTATCTTTCGCCTTTCTCTGAATTAGGAGGAATTTGTTGTCCATCTTGATCCTCTATAATTGTTCTAGATTTTCCTGTCATTAGCTCATCCATTAATCTATATGCATTTGTTCTATCTTCTAATGTTCTAGCTGTTGTTCTTAATTCTTCTATTAATTGCTCTAATTCCTGTTTTGAACGCAATTGTCCAAGAAAATCACTTGCTTTTAACATTTCTCTTACGACAAACTCAGATTCAATTTGGCAAGCAAGATTAAATTCAGGATTATCAATAATACTAGCAACAATATCTTCAATATATAATTCAACATTTTCTCCTTCTTGTTCTGCACCATTAAAATATGTTCCCTTATAAAGAATATTAATTGCAGCTTTCATTCTATCTTCTTGCTCAGAATAAGTTCTTGAATATTCATCTCCAACTGTTTTTTTGAACCCTGAAAAAATTCTTATTGGTGTTCCTTCTTCATCACTATATCTTTCAACAGCTCTATAAGTATCATCTTTTCTAATAATAATTTCATCTAATCTTGCATAATCATTTGTTTCAAGGATATCTGCAATCGTAATCAAGGAAAATCTACGTTTTAAAAGATATCTTATTTTATCAAAAACAGCTTTTCTTTCCTCTTCCATCTCTGGATTTGTTAAAAATTCTGGAACTTCAAGAATTGTAGGATTAGCTAAAGAAGCAATTTCTTTTTGAAGTGCATTTTTTTCGTTAACAAATATCATTTCGTCCGTTTTTAAATGTTTTTTAGAATTACTTAATTCTGAGTTAAATGCTTCAGAAGCACTTTTAATTTCTTCCATTGTTATATCTTCAGCATCTTCTAATAATTGTCCTTCTGATATATTTGCAATACTAGCTAATCTCTTTTTCTTTTTTTCTTCTCTTTCTTCTTGTTTACTCTTTTTTCTTCTTGGCATAAAAATCTCTATCCCCTTTTCACAATTTTCTTTATTTCTTCGTATATTTTTTCTTCAACATTATATACTGCTAATTTTTCCGCATTCTTTCCCATCTCATTTAGTAAAACTTTATTTTCTATTAATTTATCTATCATATTTCCTAAATTTTGATAATTGACGGTTTCATTACGAATCATTTCAGCAGCACCCGCATTTTTTAGAACAAGTGCATTATCTTCTTGTCGATTTGCCATTTTACTTGGAAGTGGTATAAAAATTGCTGGTTTTCCAACAATACTTATTTCTGTTACTGTCATTGCACCACTTCTACAGATTGCTAAATCACATATATTTAACATTTCATCCATATTATAAATATATGGTAATATTTTTGTATTTTTCAATGTATTAATATTTTGATTAATATCCTCAAAATCCTTTTTTATAATATCAAATTGTTTTGGACCAGTTGCCCAAACAATCTGGTATTTTTGATTCAATCCATTTTTGATAATTCCAAAAACAGCATCATTAATTTTCTTAGCACCTTGACTACCTCCAAAAACTAAAACAACTGGAAAATTAGGATCAATTCCTAACCCATTTAATATTCTTGTTTTTTCTGTAAATGTAACATTCAATTTTCTAACTTTCGTAGGAGTTCCTGTTACCACGACATTTTCTTTATATTCTAAATTATTTTTGGTATCCTCAAATCCAACTAAAACTCTTGATACTTTCTTAGCAAACATATTTACTGCTCTCCCAGGGTAACTATTACTCTCATGTAAAACCGTTGGTATCCCCATAGATGTTGCTACTTTGAATACAGGTACACAAATATATCCTCCTGTACCAATTACTAAATCTGGTTTAAATTCAAGAAAGAAATTTTTTACATCTTTAGAACTTCGAAAAGTTTTCATTACATTTTTGAAGTTTTCAATTGAGATTTCTTTTTGAAATCCATAAGCTTCAATTGTTTTCAATGTATACCCTGCTCTTGGGACTAAATCATTTTCTAATCCTCGATTTGTACCAATAAAAATAATTTCTGTACCAGGTTCTTCTTTTTTAATTTTGTTTGCAATTGCAAGTGCTGGATTAATATGCCCCCCAGTACCTGCAGCAGCTACCACAATTTTCATAAACATCCCTTTCTTTTCAATCTGATTGAAAAAATCACTTTAGTTTTGAACTTCTTGAAATATTAAGTAATACTCCAACTGCTAATAAATTAACAATAATCGCTGTTCCACCATAACTGAAAAATGGCAATTCCATGCCAGTTACTGGCATTGTATTTGTAACAACAGCAATATTAATAATTGCTTGTAATCCTATTAAAGAAACGATTCCAATAGCAACTAGACTTCCAAAAGTATCTCTGGAATTCATAGAGATTACAATTCCTCTCCAAACAAAAATAAGGAAAAGAATAATAACAGCTAAGCATCCAAAATATCCCAATTCCTCTGCTAAAACAGCAAAAATAAAGTCATTTTGTGGTTCTGGTAAGTACAAATATTTTTGCTTACTCTGACCAAGACCGGCCCCAAATAGTCCTCCAGATCCAATGGCATATAGGCTTTGAACAATTTGCCAGCCTTCTCCTGTAATATCATTCCAAGGATTTAACCAAGTTTGAACTCTCGTCATTCTAAAAGAACCACCATCATGTTCATTTTTAATATTAATATATATTCCTAAAAATGGTAAGACTGCAATTACTAATAAAACCAAATGACTTAGTCTAACTCCTGCCACAAGCATCTGTATTACTGTAACAGCACCAATAATTAATGTTGCACTAAAATGGTTTTGAAGCACATAAATTGCAAAAGCAACTGGTAATAAGAAAATTAAGGGAAATATAGCACCTTTTAATAAGCTTTTTATCTTTCCATTTTCTTTTATATCTGTCAAAAGACTTGCAAAAAATATAATTAATCCAAGTTTTGCTACTTCTGATGGTTGAAAGTTAAAACCACCTATTCTAATCCATCTCTTAGCTCCGACCTGCAGACATACCAACAAATTTAACTGCAAATAATAAAGCAACAATTACTAAATAAATTGGCCATTTAAATCTTCTATAAATTCTATAGTCTATTTTAGAAGCAACTATCATGCCGAACTAATCCAACACCAGCTGCAATTAATTGTTTTTTAAAATATTTATAACTATCACCAGATTCTGCTAAAGCAGTAGCACTACTTGCAGATAAAACCATAATCAATCCTAAAGCAAGTAACATTAAAACTACAATCCAGATAATATAATCACTAGAGCCTTTTGTAAATAATCCTATTCCTTTCTTCTCACTTTTTTTCTTTGCCATTTTTTCCTATCCTTTCATTTGGCAAAATTTATCATTAACAAACTAAAATTCCAATAATAGCAGCCACTAAAGTAATTGCTGAAAAAACTGCCACTACTCTATTTTCTCTCCATCCTGATAATTCAAAATGATGATGTAATGGTGCCATCTTAAATAATAACTTTCCTCTAAAAAATCCTGATAAAACTTGTAAAATTACTGATAACGTCTCAATAATAGGAATAATTGCTACAATTAACAATATCAATGGACTTTGCAAATAAATTGCCATAGCAGATATTGCTCCTCCTAAAAGAAGAGAACCTGTATCTCCCATGATTACCTTTGCTTTATGGAAATTATAAATTAAAAATCCACAAATTGATCCAACTGTTAAAACTCCAAATGCTGTAACTCCAATCATATGATATCGATATCCAATTACAGACAAACTTCCTATTATAATACTTGATACGCTTCCAGCTAATCCATCTACACCATCTGTTAAATTAATGGCATTTGTTGTTCCTAACATTACTAAAATCATAAAAATAATATAGAACCATTTTGGTAAATTCCAGATAATGTCTGTAAATGGTACTTTAATTCCTGTTCCAATTTTAGTATAGTTTAACAAATATACAATAAACATACTTGCAATAATCAATTGCCCTAATAATTTTAATTTTGGGCTCAAACCATCTGTATTTTTAAGAACAACCTTTTTAAAATCATCAATAAATCCAACTAATCCAAATCCAATAGAAGCAAGTGCAATTGGCAAAATTTCAAGTCTCATTTTTTGGTTCATTAGGCATTCAATCGTCACAAAAAGCACCATTGAAATAATAATCATGATTCCACCCATTGTTGGTGTTCCTTGTTTTCTCAAATGAGATCTTGGTCCATCCGCTCTTTCACTCTGTCCTACTTTCAATTTCTTTAAGACAGGAATAATTAATTTTCCTATGATTGCTGTAAATATAAATGCACAAATCGCAATTAGTATCAGATTTAAATGTTTTGATTGCATTATTTTTTAACCTCTTCTAATACCTCTTTAATGATTTCTTTTTCATCAAATGGTAATTTTTCTTTATTAATTTCTTGATATTTCTCATGGCCTTTTCCACAAATAACAACCATGTCTTTCTTATTCATCATTGTAATCGCCTTTTTAATTGCTTCTTTTCTATCAATAATGACTTCATATTTTCCTTTTGTTTTTGAAATTCCAGATTCAATTTCGCTAATAATATTTTCTGGTTTTTCTGTTCTAGGATTATCTGTTGTAACAATTGTATAATCTGCTAATTTTCCTGAAATTTCTCCCATTATTGGTCTTTTTTCTCTATCTCTATCTCCACCACAACCAAATACACAAATAACTCTACCTTTTGTGTATGCTTTTACTGCAGTTAATATATTGGTAAGACTTGAAGGAGTATGTGCATAGTCAATCATAATTGGATAATCTCCACTATTGCTTACTAATTCACTTCTTCCAGGAACAGAAACTTCCAATAATCCCTCTTTAATATTTTCTAAACTAGCTCCTAAATCCTGAGTAACACTAATTGCAGCCAAACTATTATAAACACTAAACCTTCCAGGAATATTTACTTTTATTCTTTCATTTCTAGTTCCTATTTTTACTCTAAAATCTACACTAACATTCGTTATTGTAACATCTTTTGCTAATAAATCGCAAGTATTATCTATTCCATAAGATTTAAACTCGCATTTAGGAGAATCTTTTACTAATAGCCATGTTTTAAAATCATCACTATTAACATATCCTTTTCGGCACATTGCAAATAATTTTTCTTTTGATTTAAAATAATCTTCCATATCTGGATGTTCTTTTTCACTAATGTGATCACCACTAAAATTAGTAAATACACCAATATCAAAGTATGATCCAAGTACCCTATTATATTTTAAACTTTGAGAAGAAACTTCCGCCACCACAACATCACATTTTTCTTTAGCCATTTGATAAAATAATCTTTGAAGTTCAACACTTCCTGGCGTTGTACGGCTGCTTTCTCCTAAAGATTTATCTCCTATGAAATTCTCAACTGTCCCTATTAATCCAACCTTTTTTCCAGATTTTTCTAAAATAGATTTAATCATATAAGCAGTTGTTGTTTTTCCTTTTGTTCCAGTTATACCAATTAATGTAAATTTCTTTGATGAATTTCCATAGAAATTGCAAGCAATAATCGCTAATGCAATTCTAGAATCTTGAACAATAACAACTGTCACTTCTTCTGGAATTTTGATTTTTTTCAAGTCTGCATTCATATCTAAAACAACTGCCATTGCACCATTAGATATTGCTTCCTCTACAAAATCATGACCATCAAAGTCAAATCCTTTTACCGCTACAAATAAACTTCCAGGTTTTACATTCTTTGAATTATCTTCAATTGATAATACATCAATTTCAATGTTTCCTTTAGATTTGTAGTTTTCAATACCATTTAAAATTTTCTTAAGTTCCATTACAGATTCCTCCAAACGAAATATTTTTTCAATGTTATTATATCTTAAAACAAAAAAACTGTCTACCTTATTTAGGGAAAAAAATATTTTTTCAACATCTTATTCATCCATTCCATCTAAGTAAGGTAGAACCTCTCCTAAAATCTTGCCTGCTACTGGAGCTGCAACTCCACCACCTTGGTGTCCATTAGGACCTGTTGGGTTATATAACGTAACCAATATTGTAACTTTTGGATTTTCTATAGGAGCAACTCCGATAAACGAAGTTACATATTTTCCAGTATTTACTCCATCCTCTGATGTTCCAGTCTTTCCACCTACACTATAGCCTTCTACTCTCGCATTTTTTCCCGTTCCTTCACTTACCACTGAATTCATCATACTTAGAACTGTTTTAGCCGTTTCTTCCGAAATTACCTGTTCTCCAAATTGATGTTCAAAATCCGTTCTCTCTCCTGTTTCTGAATCAATACTTGCCTGCACTAGTCTTGGATGAACATACCTTCCATTATTAGCAATCGTAGATACCATTGTTATCATTTGGATTGGAGTTACTTCAAATCTTTGCCCAAATGAAATTGTTTCAAGTTCTACAGGTCCCACTTTTTCCTGTTTTAAAAAGATACTTCCTGCTTCTCCATAAATATCAATTCCAGTTTTTCGTAGGAACCCAAATCGATCTAAATATTCATAATATTTTTCAACGCCTATTTTCTGGCCTAATCCTATAAAAACAGGATTACATGAATTCATCAATGCCTGCCTTAGGCTCTGTGCTCCATGTGGTCTATAATATCTCCAACATTTAATTCTAACTCCAGCAATTTCAATCCCGCCAGAACAATTGAATTCACCACTATTATCTGGTCCTGATACAATTCCTTCTTCCAAACTAGCAGAAGCAGTTACTAATTTGAAACAAGATCCTGGCTCATATGTATCTGAAATTGCTTTATTTCTCCAACTTGCTTGAAGAAGTTTTGTTTTTTCTTCTTTACTAACCCCTCCAACATTTTCTAAGATATAAGGCTGATTCAAGTTATAATTGGGATAATTCGCCAGTGCCCAAATATTTCCATTCTGCGGATTCATTAAAATAATAGATGCACCATCTGTACAGACATTTTCAATGCAGGCTTCCTCAAGATACTTCTCTACAATTTCTTGAATATTTTTATCGATTGTTAAAATAATATCATCACCTGGGATGGAATCAATATGTGTTTCTCCATCTTTTCCGACATCTTCTCCTTTTGCATTCTGTGCTCTATCAATATACCCATCTACTCCTCTTAATGTATCTTCATATTTAGCTTCAATTCCATCTAGTCCTTGGTTATCGCTTCCACAAAATCCAATAATATGCGAAGCTAAATGATTATATGGATAATATCTTTGCGTATCCTCGTCAATATTGATTCCAGCAAAAATATTATTTTGATTCATCCAGTTTCTTAAGCTATCTGTTTTTTCTTTGGATTGTTTCTTAGCAATATTTACAATAGAAATATTTTGATTTACCTTCTTCCAAACTTCTTCATATTCTAATTCAAAAATATCTGACAAAGCTTTAGCAATTACCTCTTTATTCTGAAGTTTGGCAGGATTTACGTTTACTGTATAAACCGTATTACTTTTAGCTAGAACATTTCCATTTGTATCATAAATAACTCCTCTGTTAGCAGGAATCTTTCTACTAGTATTTAATTGTTCCAATGCTTTGCTACTATACTCTTTTCCTTTAAAGAATTGAACATATCCAAGTTTTACAGAAATAACTAAAAATCCTACACAAAAAAGAATTAATTCTATTTTCATTTTTTTCTTCATATTTAAATTAGACACAAAAAATCACCTAATAAATATTATTAGATGATTCTTATTTTATGATTTGATTTTAAAAAAAGTCTACAAGCCAGTTAATTGCTCTTTGTACAAGATTTGGTTTACTCTCTTTTACAATACTTTTTTGACTTATTTCAGTATAATCTTTAGTATCTAGGTTAATATAAACAGTTTGCTTACTAGAAAGTTTTTGCATTCCTAAACTAGAAGCTGCAATGCTTTCAATATTATTCAAGTTCAAATTATTTTGAATATTAACCGCAATTTGACCATTTTCTTTTCCTAATGAAGTGACTTCTTTACTAAGAGATTGAACTCCAGCAAAGGATTCTCTTATTTTTACATTTCTATACATTAAAAGTAAAATACTTCCTAAAATAATTACCATTAATATTGCAAAATTCGTTCTAGCTACTCTAGCTTCTTGGGCCTTTACTTTATCTTGATATTTCTTAGACTTAATCTCTTTTGCTTTTTTTGATTTTTTTGTATTTGCAACTTTTTTACTCTTAGGTGTTCTTTTAGGAGCTCTTACTTCTGGTTCAAGTTCTCTCGCACTTGTTCCATATTGATATCCATAAGATGCCATATGGCTTAGACTCCTTTTTTCTCAAATATTCTTAATTTTGCACTTCTACTTCTAGAATTGCCTTCTTGCTCTTTTTCTTTTGGAAGGATTGGTTTTTTAGTTATTACTTTTCCTAAACTTACCATACCACACATACAGTATGGAAGTCCTGGTGGACAAGTACAAACTCCTTCACTGTCTTGCATTGCTTTTTTTACTGCTCTATCTTCTAAGGAATGAAATGTAATAACACATAATCTTCCTCTTGGATTAAGAGCATCTATTGAATTCTTTATACATTCATATAAAGGTTTAATTTCATCATTAACTTCTATTCTAATTGCTTGAAATGTGCGTTTTGCAGGATGTCCATCCCCTCTTTGTGGAACAGACTTCTCAATGATTTCTACTAATTCTTTTGTTGTTTCAATTGGTTTTATATTTCTTGCTAAAACAATATTTCTTGCAATTCTTCTCGAAAATTTTTCTTCTCCGTATTCAAAAATAATTTTTGCTAATTCCTCTTCAGAATACATATTAACTACTGTTTTTGCATCTAATTTTTGGGTTTTGTCCATTCTCATATCAAGACTTGCTTCCCCCATATAACTAAATCCTCTATTTCGTTCGTCTAGTTGATAAGAAGAAACTCCTAAATCTAAAAGAATTCCATCTACTCCTGGGATATTTAGTTCTTCTAAAATTTCTTTAATATGATCATGGTTATCATGAACAAACTTTACATTTGCAAAATCTTTCAAACGTTCTTTAGAAACTGATAAAGCCTCTTCATCTTTATCAATTCCTATTAGCATTCCATTTTCATTTAATCTTTTTACAATTTCTCTGCTATGGCCTGCACCACCAATAGTACCATCTATATAGATTCCATTTGGTTTAATATTTAGTCCTTCTATACATTCTTCTAGCATAACAGGTTTGTGCTCAAATTCCAAGTTAGCCTCCAAAAATTAAAGATAGTTTTAAGGCGGGTAACATTAGAGTTTTCCAAATATTATCCGCCACTTCTCATTTGTACACTTTCATTTCTTTTTTCTTTGGTATTTTTTCATCTTTTGTATTTATATAATCCGTTGTAAATTATATAACATTTATCTTTTGTAAATTACATCATTTGTAATTTAACAAGTAAGTAAATAGTAAATTTGCATAAAGCTTTGTCTTTTGTAAACTTTGTCTTTGGTATCTTTTAAAATCTTTTGTACACAATAGCACAAGCTTTTTGTAAAACTTGCGTGTAGTAACTGCTTTAGTTAAAGCAACACCACAATATATATTAATTATATACCTAGCATTTCCATCTTTTCTGCAATATCGTCTGCAGAAAGATTCTGATTAGCATCTTCCCATTTTTCTTTGCTCCAAATTTCAATTCTTGAATTCATTCCAACGATTACAACGTCTTTATTAAATCCAGCAAACTCTCTCAAATTAGAAGAAATCAAAAATCTTCCTTGTTTATCTAATTCACAATCTATTGCACCTGCAAAGAAGAATCTGGAAAAATTTCTTGCATCTTTATTTGAAATTGGTAAAGTAGAAAGTTTTTCTTCGAATTTAGACCATTCTTCCTTAGAAAATGCAAATAAGCATCCATCCAAACCTTTGGTAACTATGAACTTGTCTCCTATATCTTCTCTAAACTTTGATGGCATTATAATTCTGCCCTTTGCATCTAGAGAATGCTCATATTCACCGATTAACAAGATGGATAACCTCCTTTCATTTTCTACCACTTTGTTCCACTTCTCTCCACTTTCAATTAAATTTTAATATATAATATTTTAATTTGCAACCCCTTTTTTAAAATTTTTTCATTTTTTATTTTTTAATCCACAGATTATTCTCTTTTTGTTCATAAAAATTGCGAATAACTTTGGGCGATACTTGTAAATAAAATCATAAAATGTTAAAATACTTTTTGTATATCATTAGAAAGGAAAAATTCCATTGAAAAAATTGTTTTATTTTATTGTAATCTTATCATTTCTTATTTTTATAAGCTTCATTAACCTATTTTTAAAACTCAACTCTGATATCAATCATATATTAGGCATTAATCTTATAATAGGAATCAATCTTTTTATTTTAATTGGA
Source organism: Clostridia bacterium (assembly GCA_017477355.1). Classification (GTDB taxonomy): domain Bacteria; phylum Bacillota; class Clostridia; order TANB77; family CAG-508; genus Scatovivens. The sequence goes on along the minus strand of JAFUWA010000008.1, from coordinate 2,874 downwards.
TGTCTATTCATCATCAATATTTATTTTAAAAAGTCAAACTTGAATTCTTCTAAAAATTATAGAAAAGATATTAAAACTGCTTTTGCTAATAGTTTTGTTGCTAGCTCAATTTTTTCAATTATTGTTGCTTGTATTGTTTATGCATTTTTCCAAAATATTTTAGAAATCCTTTCATTAGGCCAAGGTCTTATTCATTATTGCTTATTTGTTGCCAAAATATGGTTTATTTCTGCGCCATTTATAGGTTTAGAGCTTACCGTTTTTAAGTATTTTGATGCAATTGACTATTGGAAAAAGCCAATCACTCTTTTAATACTAAAATTGTTAACTTTTTTCATTGTTAGTTTTTTATACTATGGTTCAAGAAAATCAAACAGCTTTATTTATGCTAAACCAGTATGCGACATTTTATTTTTAATTTACTACTCAAAAATTTGCTTTGATGTTACATTAAATAAGGCTTGATTGAAAAAAATATATATGTTAAAATTTTAAATAAGAAAAATTAGGAGGATACAAATGAGTAAGAAAAATATCATTATTTTAGTTTTAGCTATTATCATTCTTTTAGGAGCGGTTGCAATATTTATTTATGCTAATTCTCTTGAAAAGGGAAATAATAATAATGTCTCAAGCACAATTGATAACACTACTTCTGTTGCAGATTCTACAATTGCCAACGAGCCATTTTTCTATGATATTGATGGAAATCAATTGAATTTTGATGATTTTTATGGAAAACCTTATGTGGTTTTATTATGGAAATCTGATAACGCCAAGTCATACACAATGATTAATTTAATTTCAAAATATTATGATGAGTATAAAGATAAAATTAATTTTCTAGCAATTAACGTAAATGAAGCCGAAATTGATCTAGATTTAATTGAAAGTGTTAGAGCTGCAAACTTCAGTATTCCAATGTACTTTGATACAGATTTAACAATGTACAATGAATTTTATTTCGAAGAACTTCCTGATTTACTTTTCTTAAATCAAGATAGAAAAATAGAAAAAGAAACTGCTGTTGAAATTGATGAAGATGCTTTTGTAGCAAATTTAGATTTATTAATTAATAATTATTAAAAGGGAAATAGGGACGTACCACTTTTCCCTCTTTCGTTTTTCATTTAAAAGAGGGAAAAGTGGTACGTCCCTATTTCCCTTTTATTTATCATCTATTTGACTTTTTATTTTATTTACTTTTTTCTTAATTCTCTGAAGAGCTGTATCAATTGACTTTACTTTTGTATTCATCTCTTTAGCTATATCATTATATGATTTTCCTTGTTTGTAATGAACGAAAACTTTCTTTTCGAAACTGCTTAAATTCTCATCTATTTTTGATTCCATTTGATTCAAATATTCTTTATTAGCAATCGTATCTAGAGGATCTTCAACAAGATTTACATCTAATATCTCCATTGCATCACTGTCCCCATCTTCATAAATAGGGCTATTTAATGAAAAAGCAGAATTAAGTGGAAGATTCTTTTGACGATTCGCACTTTTTACAACTGTAATTAATTGTCTTTCAACACACATATTAGCAAAACTTTTAAAAGAATTTTGCTTTTCACCATCATAACTTTGAATTGCCTTATACAACCCAATCATTCCTTCTTGAATAATATCCTCTTTTTCAATACCAGCTGCAAAAAATCTACTTGCTTTCATATTTACGATATTATTATACTTGTCCATAATAAAATTAAGCGCATTTTCATCTCCAGACTTAGCCAAGCTCAAAATACTATCATCTGTCATTGTCTCGTATTTATTTAAATCCAAGATATTTTCGGACATACTTGTTTGTTACCTCCAAATGTTGTATTCTACGCACATTATATTGTGAAATTACTGATATGTCAACACTTTTCAGGAATAATTTTTGAATTTTTGCGAAATCTTAATACTTTTGAAATATAGTTGAAATATTTTTAGATTTAAGGTAAAATAAAAGCAATGAAAGGGTATGTTTATGAAGAATTTAAAGAAAATTATTTTAGTCTTATTTTTGATTATTATTTCTGTTTTTGCAATACTATTTGGATATACCTTTTTCAAAGGATATTCGATGTATAAAAAAGAAATTAATGAAGTCAGTATTAAAGACAAATTTACAGAAATTCAAAATATGGATCATTTTACCAAAATTGATGATGTTCCCGATATTTTTATTAATGCTATCATTTCTGTAGAAGATAGAAGATTTTATAGTCATAAAGGAATTGACTTTTTCTCAATAGGAAGAGCTGTTGTAACAGATTTAAAAACACATGATTTTACAGAAGGAGGAAGTACTATTACACAACAAATTGCAAAAAATGAGTACTTTACGCAGAGCAAAAATTTCTATCGAAAGGTTGCTGAAATATTTGTTGCAAGAGACATAGAAAAAGAATATTCTAAAGAGGAAATTTTAGAAATCTACTATAATACTAACTTTTATGGAGCCGGATACTATGGAATCTATGATGCTTCTATGGGATACTATGAAAAAGAACCAAATGAACTCTCTGATTATGAAGCGACACTTTTAGCAGGAGTTCCAAATGCTCCTAGTGTTTACTCTCCCAAAGTAAACTTAAATCTAGCAGAAAAAAGGCAAGATGTTGTCTTAAAGAAAATGGTAGATGCAGGATATTTAACTGAAACAGAAATGGAAGCAATTCAAGAAGAACAAATTACAAAATAATTATCCTCCGGCATAGCCGGAGGATTTTCATTCGCCCTATAAGGGCCTGTTACAAGCTGCCACTTAAGTGGCACTAGTTCAACGGCTTTTGCGTTTCATTACGCACTACCCTTTAAAAGGGTCTATATATTCTTTTATTGTTATTTGATCTTTCATCTTGTCTTCTTCTAATTGAT
>JAFUWA010000058.1 GCA_017477355.1 Clostridia bacterium | reverse complement strand
CTCTAACCTCTAATCTCCAGTTTCTAATCGATTACATAATCTACAATATGATTTAATCTTTCCTTATTTAAAGAACCATTGTATTTAATTAATACTTTCATGCCAGCACATTTAAATCTTGGCATCATCTCTGTCACAAATCGATATAGGCCTTCACTATCATCAATTTCTGTAAAATCAACACAAATCATTTTTAATCCATTATTTACCAAAACATTATATAAAGTATTAATTACATAAGATCTGCTTACATAACTTGAACAAATCTTACTCATATTACAACTTAAAGTAACTGTAGGACAAATTGTAATACCACTTTCATTAGCCCATTCTTGATAAGCTGCAAATTTATTTCCGCTCAAATCAATTACATTATTTATAATAATTTCCTCATTTTCATTTTGAGAATTTTGAGAAATATTAAATAAATTAGGAAGAACAATACTATCCTTTGCTGCATCTGTTAAGACTTCATAATTATCATCTACAATAGAATAGTCTTCTAAAACTGTTACACTCTTTAATTCTTCTTCATCCATTGTTTCCCAAAGAATATCTGCTTTTGATATTTTCTTTGTTGGAAGATATCCAACATTTCCTGCTTTTGTACGAACTTTTGTAAATTTTCCTTCTGTTCCAAAAACAGTTACATATTGTGTTTTCTTAACCTTCTCTATTGTCTTTGCAAAATTCTTAGTAGACTCTTTCAAACCTGCATTTCTCAAAACAACAGCTTCTTTCTTTTCTATAGATAAAGAATCAATACTTAAAACTTTTGTATCTTTATTATATGTTTCTTTAAAATCATAAACTTCTTGCATATCTGAAAATGGTAAATATACTGTTCCGCCTACCTCTTTTAGTGTTCCTTTAATTTCTTGAACAACGTCATTCACTTGCATCGTTGTTTTTCCCATTTCAAGGATTGCAATATGTTTATTATAAGTAGTAATTAAAATCTTATTACTATAATAAATATTAGTATCATACAACTTTTTAACATCATCAATAGACATAAAAATGTTGTTATCTTTATCAATTACCACATCATGCACTAGTTCAACTTTTTCATCGCCAATTACAACACTCACTTTATCAGGAGCTTTATGCGTTAAATCTCTGATAATATTAAAAATTAATAAAATAATCACTAATAATAGAGCAATTCTTAATATTTTAAACAATCTTGTATTTTTAAATTTCTTTTGTTTGATTCCTTTAGAAGTTTTCTTCATGCTACCTGCGGCAGCTCCGTTTCCCTTTTGTGCCATTCTTTTTCCAGATTTTTGTCCCATACTAATTAATCCTTTCTGCTAATTACTTCTCTTTAAATTATCTAACCTCTAATTTCTAGTCTCTAGTTTATCATTATTAATTTTAAAAGTAAACTAAAAACAAAAAGTTTTTACAAAATTCTAAAAAACACTTTATTTTTCACGTGCTTTATTGTATAATTATGTATGACGGATTTTATTTAAGGAGGAAAACATATGGCGATGTGGAAAATTTGGGTAATCGCAGCTGGTTTATTTCTCATTCTAGAATCAATCACAACTGGTTTTCTAGTTTTCTGGTTTGCTGTAGGATGTGTCTTGGCAATGATTATTAGTTTTTTTACAGAAAATTTAATTATCCAAGGAACAACCTTTATCATTAGTTCCACTATTTTAATTTTTGCAACTAGAAAAATGGCAAATTTCTTTTTGAAAAATGATAAACCAAATGGAGTTAATTCTCTTGTAGGAAAAACTGGTAAAGTTACAGTTGATATCGTTCCTATTGATGGCCAAGGTCAAATAAAAACCGGTGGCGAAACTTGGTCTGCTATTTCGGAAGATGAATCAAATATAGAAAAAGGAACAGAAGTTATTATCACAAATATAATTGGAGTTAAGGCTGTCGTAAAGCCTAAGTAAATTTAAGGAGGATTTTTAAAAATGACTGGACCAATCTTTTTAATCGTATTATTTTTAATCATCGTAGTTTTAGCTATTCGTTCAATTAGAATCGTAAAACAATCAGAAGTTTGCATTATTGAGAGACTTGGACGTTTTCATAAAGTTGCAGATGCTGGTGTTAATATTATCGTACCATTTATCGATAATGTAAGAGCTGTTGTAAGTTTGAAACAACAAACTATGGACATCCCACCACAAGGTGTTATCACATCAGATAACGTTACTATTACAATTGATACTGTTGTATTCTATAGAATTACAGATCCAACAAAAGCAATTTATGAAATTCAAAATTTAACAAAAGGTATTGAATACTTAGCTATCACAACAATTCGTGATATCGTAGGTAAAATGGAATTAGACCAAACATTCTCTTCTCGTGATGCTATTAATGATAAATTAAGAGTAATTCTTGATGAAGCTACTGATGTTTGGGGATGTAAAATCGACAGAGTTGAAATTAAAGACATTACTCCACCTGCAGACATTAGAGATGCAATGGAGAAACAAATGAACGCTGAGCGTAATAAAAGAGCTTTAATTCTTCAAGCAGAGCGGAGAAAGACAATCTCAAATTACACTTGCTGAAGGTCGTAAACAAGCTGCTATCTTAGATGCAGAAGCTGATAGAGAATCAAAAATCAGAAGAGCGACACGGAGAAGCAGATGCTATCAAACAAGTTGCTGAAGCTAAAGCTAAAGAAATTCAAATGGTATATGATGCAATTAAAGCTGCAGATCCAGATGAAAAATTAGTTCAATTAAAATCTTTAGAAGCTTTACAAGAAGTTGCTAAAGGTGAAGCAAATAAAATCTTTATTCCTTTTGAAGCAACAAATGCATTAAGTTCATTAGGAGCTGTAAAAGAAATTTTAACAGATAAAAAACAAGATAAACAATAAATTGATTATAAAAAATCCACAAGAGTCGGCAACGCCGACTCTTGTTTTTTTGTGGATCAGGAGTTTTTCTTTGTTTGTTTTGGTTCTACATGTTCTGTACCGTATGCACGTACGCCCAGCTGAAAATCCGATCGTACACATCCCTCAGTTCATCCTCTTCGGAGATTCCCAGGATTCCGCGCTTGCAAACCTCATCATAGTCGAGTTCAAAACTCTTTCTGCTGATTGCACTTTCGATTACCGCAGGAATTCGGAACTGTTCCCGAATTGCTTTGAAAAGTTCATCCGAATACGAGCCTACCAGATAGCCGTACAAGCGCTCATCAAACCACTTCTGGTCGAGTAGCACATGTGTCTTACGATAGACTTTGCCCGCAAGATACAGAAACCCCTGCTCTTCGAACCGCCGAATCTCTTCTCTCAGCTGATGCCCATTCAGGACTCTCTTCGGGTTGTTCCGCATCACATACCGGTCATCAAACCGACCATTTACGTTTACAACCTCATCACAGAGAATTTTCTCCTGGATTGCATCATGAATCAGATGAATTCGCAAATCACTGAAGTTTGCGTGAGCGTAATTACGCACATCAAACGCTCTGAGATCAATCGTGTTTCCCAAGACGCAGTCTCCGTACTTCTTTTCATCGAAGTGAAAACTCATAGAGTCTAACAGAGTTTCTTTGTCAAGTTCACACAGAACCCCACCAATCGGGAATTCCATCCAGGCACTATTGGTACCATCCGGAGTCTCCCAAAAATGAGAAAGCGCTTTAGGGCATCCCCAGGCTTCCAGTGCATCCGGCAACAACAGCCATGACATCCCACTTAACAGCTTGGGCTCATAGAGCCGGCTTTCGTAGTCTGCCTTTGCCATTGCGGCCATCACATACAAAGCAACGTGTTGCAGCAAAATCATATGTTGTCTACCTCCTTTTCTTCGTTCTACTTGTCATACATGTACAACAAGCGGTTGTTTCCTTAGACACAATGATTCCACATTTCTATTTTAACATAATCCGAAAATTATGTCAAAATGGACCTAAGTATTTTGGCTATCTTGTAGCCTTTTTCCCTCTAAATTTAAATATTCAATTTCTTGTTTTAGTGCATTATTTTTCGTCTTTTGTTCTTCAATCTTTTGATTCTTAATTTCAATTTCTTTTTCTGCCATCATATTAAATTCCATTAATTCTTCTGTTGTTAGCTCTTCAAGTGAAATATCGTGATTTTTAATATTGGAATATGTTTCAAAAAAATCTTGTTTATCTAATTCCATTCCAGAAAAATCATTAATCAATTCCTCATCTGGAATCTCTTCTTGTATCTCTTCTTCCAATAAAGTTTGCTTCCCTTGTTTTCCAAATAATCTTTGAAACCAATTCCTAATCTTTTCCCAAATAGATTTGTTCTTCTCCATTATAACTCTTGCCCTCCATCCTCTTCTCTTTTTTGTATAATTTTTTGTAAAATGGATGTTAATTTTGAAATTTCTGCCTTTTTAGCATTTCTTTCTTCTGTTAATTTTTCGCTTTCTTCCATTTGTCTTTGTAGAGTTTCGTTCTTTTCTTGAATCATTTGGATTCTCTCTTCTGCTAGAATTCGTTGAGAAATACTGTTTTCATTACTCATACTTCTCACTCTATCTTGAAGTTCTTTTATTTTTAATACTCGATACCATTCTGCTTGTTCCATATCTTTAGAATAAGCTTGGCTAAGTACAATCCATTGTGTTAACATTCTTTGCGTTATTAACTCTCTTTTCTTCGAATCTGGTTCATTAGCAAGAAATGTTCCCTCTACAATTCTTTTAATTGGGAAATAAGTTTCTCTTCTTTTTGGATTCTTTTTATCAATTGTCATTCCAGTAGAATCAAATCTACATCCTGTTTCTCGATGAATTCCTTCTCTATTAAATCCCTTATCATCAAATCCATCAATTGTATAACCGTCATAATCAGTAGGTCCACCACTTCTAAATAAATATGATAGTGTTCCATCTTTTTTCTTTACTCTCATAAAGCCGTTAATATATTCTGTTCCATCAGGAGCTTTATTATTTTTATCAAATCCAAAAGCATCTCTTCCAACTTCATCATAAAGGCTACCAACAGGTGAATAACTTCCATCTTCTAACTGTTTATGCCATAATCTATCTCTGTCAAATCCCACTCTTCCCTTTTCTGGATTCACTCTAATTCCGTCATGATTAAATCCAAGTAAATCCTCATCTTTTCCTGTAAAGAAGTTTTTCCACTCTCCACTTCTTCGATCAAATCGGAAGAAATGTTCATCATATCGAATTCCCGTTTTTATATGAATTCCAGCTTTTGAGAATCCTCTCACATCCACTCCTAGAATTCCACGTTCTGGATATTCTTTTGTATATCTGGTACCTGTTAAAATATTAAATCCATAGAAATTTTCTGGAGTTGCACACTCGCCAATAATAAACCCTTCTTTGCTAACTTTTGAAAACTCCTCTGTTCTTTCTAAATCTTTAAAAAATCCTAATTGATATAATTCTTCAAATGTTTTACCAGCAAAAAAAGCATCTGTTTTACTATTATATAACTTTTTGATTGATTTTGATTGAGGATTTTGTCTTTCTGTATGCCAAAAAGCAGCCCTTGCTGAAGCAATTCTTGATCCAATTGGATAATCAGGCCTCATTCTTTTACGTGTCATTACAAAAATTCCATCTAATACTTCCTCTCTTCTTTCTTCTGGAATTCTTGCTTCTACCTCTTCCCAAGTAGTTTCATTCGTAATTTCTTCTATGTCAATTCCATTTTCAGCTAATGCTTGCATAATTCCTAAAATCCTATCTAAAATTTTAGGTTTTGGAATATCTTCCTCTACTCCTTCTTGTGTTTGTTTTTTACCTTTTGATTTAGCTAACGCCATAGACTCATCATAAAGTCTTTTAAATTCCATTTGGTTTGGAGAAATTTGAAAAAGCCCATTTAATTTTTCATTAAATCTCATAAAGTTACATGCTGTATCAAAAATAACAGGTGGCTCTGTTACAACTTCTCCTGGCTCAATAGAATGAATACATCTTCCAACTTGTTGTAAGAAAATAATTTTTGGTTCTTCTTTTTCGTCTTCTAAAGCAACACTTACTTCTGTAAATTGCCTAAACATAAAAGATGCTACTACTCCATCTACATGAAGTCCCTCGTTAAATTTATTCATAGCTACCATTGCTATAGGTGGTCTATTTTTTTCTCTTTTCAAAGTAAATCTAGACAAATTTCTTTTATCTTCTGCCTCAGCAATGACATCTGAATTACTATGCGTTATTAATGCATCTTCTGCTTCAATTTCTAAAAACTGTTGCATTCTTTTTTGATAGCTTCTCATCAATTCAGGAGTCTGTTCTTTAGAAGGAGATGTTGGTGTGAAACAGATATATTTTCCATGCTGCAAATATTGTCTTTGACTTAAAGTAGAAGAGACAATTCGCTCTACTTGTTCTTCTTGCCACTGATAATAACCAAATGCCAATGGATAAATTTCATTATCTTCTTCACTCAATTCTTTATGACCATCTATTTTCTTGACAACTTGATTAATTTGAGCAATCATTTTTACAAGTTTTTCTAAGGTTGAAAAATATTCCATATTTTCTTGTACATAACTTCCATCATTTAATTTCTCTATTGCAGAAACCAATTCTTTGTCTTGAAGATTTTTTTGAAGAAAATCTAACTTTCCGCTTAATTGATTCATTTTTAAGAAATTAAGTAATAATACATGATAGTCATCTACAATTTCCATCTTTCCAGTTTTAGCATTAATTTTCTTGGTTATAGTATCTTTTTGTTTTGACTTTTTGATTGCATTTAGTAATTTCTCTTCTATCTCTTGATATTCTTTGGTTCTATCTAACATACAATCAAAAGTCACCACATCTGGCTTTACAACTAAGCCATCTTCTAGAGCTGACACTAACGCCATATCAGAAGCAAGATAATCTCGTTTTCTAAGCTCTGTTTCTGTATATCTTGCTGTATCAGCAAATTCTAACATTGGGTCTTCTCCATCTGCATCTCTTTCAGGAGTGGCAGTGATTGCTAAAAATTTTGTTCTTTTTAATCTTCGAATTAATTCTTTGGCAATTTCTCCCCAAGTCTTTTTCTCTTTTTTATCCTCTTCACCTTTTTCATCATTACTCATTTTATTGCGATGTGCTTCATCAAAAACAACTAATTCTGGATTTTCCTTCTCTAACTCCTCCATATTAATTTCAATCACATCACTTTTGTTTTTCTGATAACAAACAAATTCCAAATTAGGAAATTCTGTGCTAACTAATTTATCTATATTATCCACTAAGACTTCTAGCGCATCTTCCAGTACTTCTCTTAAAATTTCTTCAGGACCCATTCCACTATTAGATTTTTGCAAATAAATTTCCTGAATTTGATTTAGTGCATCTTGATTTTTTTGCTTTCCTCTTATTTTTGAAGAATCAACCATTCTCCCTGAAATTTCATTTACTGCTTTTGGCAAGTCTTGATCACTAATCTTTTTTAAATTATATTTTTTCTTAAATAAATCAATATAACGATCAATTAAAATATATTCTGCTACTCTAACTTGCGTTTGCTCTAAAATTCCATTTAAAGGAGCATAATATTTTACACGAGCAGTACTAATACATGCTTCTGGATTTTCAAAAATATTTTTTGTTGGTGTTTCACTATTATGCACATCAATTAATTTATCAAATTGATCCAAAAACAAAAAAGACTTACCACCACCAGTAGGCAGTTTTACTCCTACAAATCTTCTTGCTTCTCTTTCTCTTCCCTGAAAACGCTCATCTATTTTTTGTGCAATTTCTTCTTGATATTTTCTTAATTCCATAATTGCTCCTTACAAAAAAACACTTTAACTCAGTATAATCATATCTTTAATTTGTCTACAATACAATTTCAAATCAATTATTTTTATATTTCATTTCTTTAACAGTTTTTCTAAGGAATCTACCAAATATTTTACATCATCTATCGTATTTTCTTTTCCAAATGTAACTCTTAAGCTTCCTCTTGCTAAATTTGGATTCACTCCTATTGCTAGAAGGACATGTGATGGATTAATTAAACCTGCGCTACATGCTGACCCACTTGAAACACAAATTCCTTTTTCATCTAGTTCTTTTACTAATTTACTTCCATCTATTCCTGCAAAACAAATATTATTATTTCCAGCCAATTTGTGACTTAAATCTCCATTTATCTTAATGTTAGGAATTTTATTTTGTACTTGCCTTAAATAATAATCACTCAAAATAGATAATTGATTATGATATCTTTCCAAATCATTTGTAGCAAGTTCAATTGCTTTTCCGAATTCCTACGATTCCAGCTGTATTTTCCGTACCAGAACGCTTATCTTGCTCCTGATGCCCTCCATCATTTTGTCTAAAAAAAGAAATTCCATTTCTGAGATATAGAACTCCTATTCCTTTTGGACCATAAAACTTATGTCCTGACATTGACAAACTATCAATATTCATTTTTCTAACATCAATCGGAACGTTTCCTATTGCTTGCACTGTATCAGTATGGAAAAATACATGATATTTTCGTGCAATTCTTCCTATTGCTTCAATATCTTGAATTGTACCGATCTCATTGTTTGCAAACATGATTGAAATGAGGACGGTTTGTTTTGTAATAGCTCTTTCCAATTCTTCTAAACGAATTCTTCCTAATTCATCAACATTCAAATAAGTTACTCTAAATCCTAAATTCTCCAAGGCCTTGCAAGAATTTAAAATAGCAGGGTGTTCAATCTTAGAAGTAATAATATGATTACCATATTTTCTATTTGCCATAGCAATTCCCTTAACAGCTAAATTATCACTCTCCGTTCCACCACTTGTAAAATAAATTTCTGATACTTTACAATTGATACTTGCCGCCACTCTTGTTCTTGCAATTTGAATTGCTTCTTTGGATTTTCTTCCTAAACTATATATAGAAGATGGATTTCCATATTCGTTTGTCAAATAAGGAATCATCTCATCTAAAACTCTTTTGTCAAGTGCAGTCGTTGCTGCATGATCAAAATAAAATACTTTCTCCATGAATATTCACTCCTCTAAAACGCTTTTATAAATATTTTATGCACATTATATTATAAGAGTTCTTCTATCATTTTTGAGCTTACTAAGAATATATTTTTCTGAGAATCCAAGAATTATACTAAATATTCAGACACTTTGCAGTCAATAGTGCTCAAAATTGAAGTCAAAAAATGTCGAAAAATGAAAATAAGTTCTTGAAAAATTTTTCAAAAAAGTATAGACAATTTTATTTTTTAATTGTAAAATGATTGCATATTAATTGCAAAGAATATTTTTAGTAATAGGAGGAAAAAAATGGAAGTTTTAAAGATTTCATCAAAATCAAATCCAAATTCAGTAGCAGGAGCAATCGCTGGATTGGTAAAAGAAAGTACAAAAGCAGAAATGCAAGCAATAGGAGCTGGTGCATTAAATCAAGCGATTAAAGCAGTTGCTATCGCAAGGGGATTCGTTGCCCCAGCAGGTGTAGATTTGGTATGTATTCCTGCCTTTGCCGAAGTTCAAGTGGAAGGCGAAGAAAGAACAGGAATTAAATTAATTATAGAATCAAGGACATAAAACTTATAAAAAATAAAAACGGAGTTTTCCACAATGGAATCTCCGTTTTTATTTTAACGATTAATTCTTACAATTCTTTCTACTTTATTAGTATAATCATTAACACAGAACATTACTGAATTTAATTTTGCTTGACCATCTGCAATTCTATATTTTTCTGGCAAGGAAGTTTCAAATCTTTTTACAGAAGCATCAATCTCCATTCCAATTACAGAATGAATTGGTCCTGTCATTCCAATATCACAAATAAATCCTGTTCCTTTTGAAAGAATTTGTTCATCAGCTGTTTGAACATGTGTATGTGTTCCAAAAACAGCTGTTACCTCCCCGTCCATGTAGTTAGCAAATGCAATTTTTTCAGCAGTTGCCTCTCCATGAAAGTCAACAAAAATCATATCTGTTTTTTCCTTTATTTCTGCTACAATTTTTTTTGCAACCATAAAAGGATTTTCTGAGAGCACATTCATTGTTACCCTTCCAATCAAATTGATTACTGCAATTTTCTTTTCTTTGCAATCCATAATTTGATAACCACGTCCAGGATTATTTTCTGGATAATTGGCTGGTCTAATAATCTTTTCATCATCTATAAAACCAAAAATATCTTTTTTAGCCCATGTATGGTTTCCCATTGTAACAATATTAGCTCCAGCGCTTAAAATTTCTCTATATAATTTTTCTGTTAGTCCCATTCCATCTGCAGCATTTTCCCCGTTTACAATAACAAAATCAATATTATTTTCTCTTACAATATTTGGTAGCTCTTGTTTTAATTTGTCTACACCGGTTTTTTCCAACGATATCGCCTACTGCTAGTATATTCATTTATAAGCCCCCTTCCTTATTTACATTTATATAGTTTACCACAAATAAAGCAAAATTTCAATTACATTCCATCCATTTACCAACTTTTGCCATTTTTTTTAGGAGTTCTCTTTTTCTTTTTGTATATGCAATTAAATTACTTAAAATGGTTATCAATCGCATAATTAGAATAATGTATAAGCCTCCTATTATATTGTAGATTCCCCATGCAAAATTAGCAATTATATTTCCTATTCTTAATTTCTGAGTATCTTGATAAAACCATAAATACCAACATGAATAGCATGGTATTAATATTGATATTATCTGAGACGTATTTTCTATTGTAAAATATCCAATCAATAGTTGAATCACAATAGCAGTATAAGGAATAAGATTTGTTTTGAAATTATCTTTGTATATATACAATAAAGAACGTATTGTAATTACTATATAAATGAAAGAAGTTGTTATATCTTTATTAAAATAATACATTAGTAATTGCGAAAAATTTAATAAAAATGTTGCTATATAGATTCTTTTTTTCTTTTCAGTAAAAGATATGTATATATTTACGATTAAAGATATTATTTGCATAATATAAACCATGTTTCTTTTGTACCTCTATCTTCTATTCCCACTCAATTGTTGCTGGTGGCTTACAAGTAATATCATAAACTACTCTATTAATATGTTTTACTTCATTGACAATTTTACTAGAAACTTTTTCTAATACTTCGTAAGGAATTTTACTAAAGTTTGCCGTCATAAAATCTGACGTCTCAACTGCACGAAGTGCTAAACAATAGTCATAAGTACGTTCATCTCCCATAACACCAACACTTCTCATATTTGTTAATACAGCAAAATATTGATTAATATTTCTATCTAATCCTGCTTTTGCAATTTCGCTTCTCCAAATAAAATCTGCTTCTTGCAAGATTGTAATCTTTTCTTCTGTAATATCTCCAATAATTCTAATTGCTAAGCCAGGTCCTGGGAATGGTTGGCGGAATACTAAGTATTCTGGAAGTCCAAGCTCTAGTCCTACTTGTCTTACTTCATCTTTAAACAAGTCTCTTAAAGGCTCTACAATCTCCTTAAAATCAACATAATCTGGAAGTCCTCCAACATTATGATGTGATTTAATTTTATTTCCAATTCCAGTTCCACTTTCAATAACATCTGGATAAATTGTTCCTTGAACCAAATAATCTACTGTACCAATCTTTTTAGCTTCTTCTTCAAATACTCTAATAAACTCTTCTCCGATAATTTTTCTTTTTTGCTCTGGCTCTGTAACACCTGCTAGTTTATCTAAAAATCTACGTCTAGCATCCACTCTAATGAAATTCACTTCAGAATTACTGAATACTGCTTCTACTTCATCAGCTTCATTTTTTCTAAGTAATCCATGATCCACAAAAATACAAGTTAAATTTTTACCTATTGCTTTACTTAAAAGTGTTGCAGCAACTGATGAATCAACTCCACCAGACAAAGCACATAATGCTTTTCCATCACCAATTTTTTCTTTTAACTCTTTAATTGTATTTTCTGCAAATGAACTCATTTTCCAAGAACCTTTACAACCACAAACTTGATAAACAAAATTTCTAATAATTTCTGTTCCACGATAAGTATGGTTTACTTCTGGGTGGAATTGAATTCCATACAATTTCTTTGCTTCATTTTCCATTGCCGCATTTTGGCAATTGTCTGTATATCCAATGTTTTTAAAATCTTGTGGCAAAATTGTTACTTTGTCTGTATGACTCATTAAGCAATCATTTTCTTCCAAAAATCCTTTAAACAATTTAGAGTTGTTATCAATATAAACTTTTGTTGTTCCATATTCTCTTTTTCCAGCTCTTTCAACAACTCCTCCTAAAAGATTTGTCATTAATTGCATTCCATAACAAATCCCTAATACTGGAATTCCTAATTCAAATATTTTCTTATCTACAGTTGGAGCACCGGTCAGCATATACACTTGCAGGTCCGCCTGTAAAAATAATTCCCTTTGGATTTTTCTCGATTATCTTTTCAATTGGCGTTGTGTAAGGAACAATCTCAGAATAAACATTACATTCTCTTACACGTCTTGCAATCAATTGATTATATTGCCCATAAAAATCAATAATTAAAATTTTCTCTTCTTCCACTTTTTCATTCCTTTCGAGGGAAAATGGGACGTACCACTTTTCCCTATATTTTTTTGAGGGAAAAGTGGTACGTCCCATTTTCCCTCTTTTATTATCTGTCTAGTTGAATATCTTTTAGAATTACATCATGTGCTCCGCCTTCTTTAATACTTACATTTGAAACTAAAGTAAATCTAGCTTTTTCATGTAATTCTTTTAAAGTAATACTTCCACAATTGCACATTGTAGATTTAATCTTGCTAATTGTTAACTCTACGTTATCTTTTAATGGACCAGCATATGGGATATAAGAATCAACTCCTTCTTCAAAACTTAGTTTATTTTTTGCTTCTCCTCCCATATCATATCTTTGCCAGTTCCTAGCTCTATTAGAACCTTCGCCCCAGTATTCTTTCACAAATTGTCCATTAATTTTAATTTTTCTTGTAGGGCTTTCGTCAAAACGAGCAAAATATCTCCCCATCATAACGAAATCGGCTCCCATTGCTAAAGCAAGCATAATATGATAATCATGAACAATTCCACCATCTGAGCATACTGGAATATAAATTCCTGTTCTTTCATAATATTCATTTCTAGCTTCTATAACATCTAACAAAGCGCTTGCTTGTCCACGGCCAATTCCTTTTGTTTCACGAGTAATACAAATAGATCCACCGTCAACACCAACTTTAACAAAGTCAGCTCCAGCGTCTGCTAGATAATAAAATCCTTCTTTGTCTACTACGTTTCCAGCGCCAATCTTAACACTATCTCCATAATGTTCTCTTACCCAATCAATTGTATTTTTTTGCCATACAGAATATCCATCTGATGAGTCCATACAAATGATATCAACTCCTGCTTCTACTAAAGCTGGAACTCTTTGCGCATAATCTCTTGTATTAATTCCGGCTCCAACAACAAAGCTCTTATTATCATCTAATAAAGAATACGGATTATCTTTATCTGATTCATAATCTTTTCTAAATACTAAGCTATCTAAATTTCCATTGTCATCTAAAACTGGCAAACAACTTATTTTATTATCCCAAATAATATCATTTGCTTCATGAAGTGTAATTCCCTTTTTCGCATAAACCAATTTTTCTACTGGAACCATATAATTTTCAATTGGTTCTTCAAGATTTGCTCTAGAAACTCTATAATCTTTATCTGTTACTAATCCTAAAAATTTTCCATTTGGTTCTCCATCTTCTGTTATCATAACCGTTGAATGACCTGTTCTATCAATTAAAGCTAAAACTTCTCGAAGCGTTGCATCTTTCTTAACATTTGAATCGCTTGTAATAAATCCAGCTTTATACTTTTTAACATTTCTTACCATTTCAGCTTGTGCTTCAATCGTTTGTGCACCATAAATAAAAGAACATCCACCTTCACGCGCCAAAGCAATTGCCATCTTTTCTCCAGAAACAGATTGCATAATTGCAGACACCATAGGGATGTTCGCAGAAAGTTTAGGTTCTTCACCTTTCTTAAATTTTACAAGTGGTGTTCTCAAACTTACATTGTTTGGAATACATCTTTCATCTGTTAAATTTGGTAAAAGTAAAAATTCATTAAATGTTCTTGAAATATCTTCTAGAATTTTTGCCATTATTTTAGTTCCTCTCTTTCTTTTTTCTTATGGAACCTACCGGGCTCCAACACGATTAAATTAAATATAATTATACTAAAAAAACTCAAAGAAATCAAGACGTAATACTCAAAAAATCACATACATACTAAATATTCTGAAACTTTGCTTCAGTCGACATCCTCTAGAGTTTAAGTTTACTTTAAGTCTCCATTTTTTAAGTTTTTTCATATTTGTATGTATGTGATTTTTATAATATATTCATATTAATTTTTATTCTGCGACATTTTCTGTAGTTTCTTCGCTTGCCCCCTCTTCTGTTACAGTTTCTTCTGCTTCTTCTAATTCATTTTTTCTTTCTTCAATTAGTTCATCTAAATAATAATAATCTGCATAATAAAGCGCAAATAAATCAATTTTTTGCTTTCCATCAGGAGAAACAATTTCCATTCTCCCTTCTTCATCATTGCTATCTAAGAAGAATACCCAATCCTCTAATAAACACAATGAATTAGAACTTTCTTCTAAAGTATAAATCTTTTTATTATTTTTTCCATCTAAATCCATTCTATAAAGAGCTAATGCTTGTGTTGCTCCAGTTGTTTGTGATTTTATCTCATTAAAGTAATAAACCCCATTGTCTGAAACATTTAAATTGTAAATTTTAGCATCTGATAACATTTCATCATTTTTTCCGTCAAGCCCTATTCTATGAAGATATCTATCTTCTGTTAAATAATAAATGTAATCTTTATAAATAATTGGCGTAAATAATCTTTCACCATTAACTTCTCTAGCATTTTTTCCACTTCTATCCATAATATAAGTTACAGATGTTTCTTTCCCATTCTCAACCTTAGGCATATTATAGATAATATACTTGTTTGTTACTAATTCAAAACCAGTTGCATTTTCGTTCATTTTCGTTTTGTTTTTTCCATCTAAATCCATATACCAAATGCATTCATCTTCCCCGATATAATAAATCTTTCCACCAGTAACAGCTATTTTATAAGCATAATTATTAAATTCGTTATCATTTAAGACTTCATCTTTTTGATCACCGTTTTTCTTAACTCTATGAATTTTGTTATCTACTTCATCAGCAGTCGTATCATTTTCATCTACTTGATTCTGACTTAGAGTAACAAAATAGATATAATCTCCGTATGAGTTTATACTAGCAATTTCCCAAGTACCCTCTACTAACCTTATCTGCTCTCCTGTTAAGTCACTTTTCTTTACCTTATTAATTCCTATATATTGCCCATTACTATTTGGAGCCATATAATACAAATATTTTCCATCTTCAGCAGCATATCCCAAATTATTAATATTTCCTGCCGTGTTTCCATCTTTAGCTTCAATTCCAAACAATCTAAGAATTGCATGTCTAAGGCTACCAGAACAAATTAGTAAAATTGCAATTGCCAAAATAACAATTCCAACAATTAAAACAATGTTCCACTTACTTTTTTGTGTTTTCTTCTCTCCCATAATTTTGCTCCTAAATCTTATTGATAATTATTTCTAGGAATGTATCCGTATACTCCTCCAGAACTTACTACTAAATCCCAATAAACATTATTAACTAAACTTACAGATTGTCTTAAAACTTTAATAGAAGCTCCTTCTGATAAACTTTTAAATTCCACTCCATTTGGAATTAATCTTACTTTACATGAATTTATTACTGTAGCAGAAATAACACCACTATTTTGTAATACCGCATCACCATTTAAATAATTAATTAATAATACGACATCAACAACCGTAATACTAGAATTTCCGCAAACTTTTGCAGCAGCTATTCCATTGCTATCTAATTCTGCATTTCCATTTAGATAATTAATCAACATTACAATATCAATAACATTCACCTGTCCATCTTGATTAACATCTCCCATTTTTATTCCAGAACTTTGTGTATGTTCTTGGTTCGTAGCAGGTCTAGGGCAAGCTGCTACTGGCATATTTTTATATAATGGAATAATAAAACTATAATTTCCACCTAAATTACTATCAAATTTTTTATATAGTTTTCTTAATAAAGTTCCAGCTGTTTGAGCACCTAATATATTTTGTTGATATTGATGTTCATATTTACTACTATCTCCGACAACATCAAATTTTTGATAATATAAAGTATCCTGATCTTTAGAAATATATCCTGAAGCTATCACAGATACTCCACCTAAAATAGAAGTTGTTTTTGAATTCCAATTTTGAGAAGCTGCATAAGCTAAGCCATTTAATATAACGTCATAACTTTTTCCTGTTGTTGCAGTTGCACCGATATTGAACAAATTATAATACCCAGCATATAGAACATTTCCCTTAGAATCAGTAATACCGCTACCAGTATACAAAGGTGATGTAGCAGACTGTTCTTCTAAAATCTTAGCCATAATATAATATGGATCTACATGATATGTATTTGCTGCTTGAATAACAGCTTCAATACATTCTCCATCTATTACTGAATAATTAGCAGCCATACTTCTTAGAGTATTTCTAACATTATCATTATTAAAATCTTCAAATCCAGATAATTGCATAAATTGGAATAAATCTGTATCATTCAAAGAATTTCTAGGATCCATCATATATTCTATTGCTTCTTTTGACGCACAGTACCAACTTCCACTATCATATTTTTGTTTTCCGCAAATTTCACAAATCCAAAGGCCACTATAACTACTTGATCCTGCTTGAACTAAATTAGTTGGAGCAACTGATGCACTATGTCCTTGATGTTCTCCATTAATGACTTCTTCCCATGTCAAATCCGTATATTCTACTTTAAAAGTCCAAGTTGGATGATTTGCTTGCAAAGCTTTAATTTGTGCTTTAATTCCGTGGATACAAATTGTCATCAATTCCGTCAATATTTGTATCTATTGTTCTAGCAAAAGCCTTTGAAGAACATAAAATAAAGAACACATATAAAATTATAAATCCCAAAAATATTTTCTTTATTCTTTTGTTCATTAAAATCCTCCTAAGTACTGTCTTTTATCATTTAAAGTATATATATAATAAAAAAAAATGTCAAGGTTTTTAGGCCTCAAACATTTTATCTATCGCATTTGAAAAGATTTCGTATTCTATTTGTAATCCATTTGAAACGTTTGTTGCAAATTTTTTCATGCAAACATTGGAATTAATTTCCATTACTAACAATTCTTTTTCTTTTGTCTCAGCAATATCTACACTTGCAAATTTAATTCCAATTGCATCTCCCGCTCTTTTTGCAATATCAGATACTGCTTTTCTTGTTTCATCATCAATCTCTAAATTAGGAACACCACCTAAGCATAAATTATGTTTCCAAGAAACTTCCACTTTTTCATTCAATTTAGGAATATACGTTAAATCTAAATCGTCATAAGTATTTTCTATTCTAGCATCTTCCATCAACTCTTGAAGATTCTTTTGTCCATTTCCCACTACATAAGGTTTTTCTTTCTTATAGCAAAAAATAATTTGGCCATCCAAATAAATTGCTCTATATTCATATCCAATTTCATAAAATGGACAAATACTAACAGAATCTTTATGATTGGCAAATTCTTCAATAATCTTCTTCTTCAACTCTTCTTTACTAGTAATACAGAAAACATCTTTTCCTTCGGAAGAATCATTTGCCTTTAAAATCACTTTTCCGCCGTATTGATCAAATAAAATCATTGCTTTTATCATATCATTGTTTTCATAATCGCTTCTTGTTTCAGGATTAAAAATCATATGATATTGAATACTAGGAACTTCATTTTGAACTAAAACACTAAAACAAGCAAATTTATCACTAGCAATTTTATAAGATGAGGCAGAATTTAGTTCTAATGATTCTCCAACAATATGATGCACTTTTCCATCTTTTGAAAGTTCCGTAATATATCCAAAAGAGGCATCTCTCATCGAAATGCCCTTGTCTTCACATATTTTTTTGATAATGGAATCTTTACGCATATATTTTTCCTCTGCTATATAAATTTATTGTATTCATAAGAAATACGTAAAACTTCTGCAACGCTCCATGCTTGAGCAGGAGCTCCTCCTGGTTTAAATGGCACTTTGGCATCATAAAGTTCTGAAATACTTCCTATGCAATCTTTCTCTTTTATTTCTTTTCTAAATGTATTATAAGTTGTTTCCACAAACTTCTGGTATTTTTCTTGCAAGTTTTGCTTTACTTTTTTATCTTTGGTTTCCGCAATCAAATTTCTTAGCGCATCAAAATATAGGCCTAATAACCATGGCCAAGGAACTCCTTGATGATAACTCATATCTCTCTTATAAGGATCTCCTTCATAAACTGGAATATATTCTTTTTCTGATTTAGAAAGCGTTCTTAATCCATATCTTGTTAAAAGCTTATCTTCAATTGTATCTAATATTTTTAGTGTATTTTCATTTTTAAAATCCCAAACTGGATATGTCGTTGAAAATGCAAATAATTGATTTGGCCTTACTTTTCCATCTCCAATGACATCAAATAAAGATTTTTTCTTTTCATTGTAGAAATTTTCATTAAACACTTTTTTATGTAATTCAGCTTGTTTTTTACAATCTTTTGCAAGCTCTGAATCCCCAAATTTCTTTGCTAAGTGCTCCAATGTTTTTAAAGCATTATACCAAAGTGCATTTATCTCTACTACTTTTCCATTTCTAGGAGTTACTGCAAAATTTCCAATTTTCACGTCCATCCAAGTATTTTGCGTGTTTGGTGTTCCGTGATACCACTAACAAATCACTATCTACATAAATATTATTGTCATCAATATTGATACCTTTTTTGTAATTGACAATAATTGATTTTAACTTTTCATAAATGTTTTGCTCTATAAAATCATAGTCATCTGTATATCTCAAAAATTTATTTACTTGTTCAAACAATAATAATGACGCATCTACACTATTATATAAAGGACGATTATCAAATCCCGAATATCCATTTGGAACTAGCCCGAACTTAATATCTCTTGTAAAAGTCATCAAAATATCTTTTGCTAAATAAAATCTTTTTGTCACTAAAAACATTCCCTCATAGGCAATCATGGAATCTCTTCCCCAATCTAAAAACCAGGGAATTCCAGCCAAAAGCGAATATAATCTAAATGTTGGTCTATAAATCACAAAATTATCTGTCGCAATTATTAATTGCTTCATAAACTCATTAAATTCTTCATATTTTTTGTTTTCTTTTTTAGAAGTTACCCCAAGATTAGCGCCATCTACGATTTCTTGTAGTCTCTTTATTTCGTTTTCCTCTACTTGAAATCCATCTATTTCTTCAATATTCTCTTCCAAAGAAGCCACAAACGTTAGGCGATTTGTCTCTCCTGCTTTTAAATTTACTTCGAATCTTCCTGGAACAGATAAATCTTCTTCTGGATAAAATCCTCTTTCATCTTCTTTTAAATAATAAATATTTTTAAATGTATCATTAAAATGTTCAATATATTCGCTATTTGCAATATACATATAAATTGGAGTATCTGCATTTCCATCTACTTCAACACGTACTTTGCCTTGGTTAACTTTCTGATTTAGTGCATATTGATGATTTGTATTTAATCCATGAAAATCTCTAAATGTAATTACTGGAGTTAATACAAGACAGGCATCTTCTTGTAAATTGTTAATTTCATAAGTAACACAAACTATATTTCTTCCATATATCATTGCAATTTTTTTGATAATCTCAATTTTACCAATTTGATAAGTGAATTCAGGAATATATTCTTTTTCAAAACTTTTTAAATATTTGAATCCGTCTGAAACATAATTCTCACAAATATTGGTGAATAAGTTATAAAAGTCATTTCCTACTTTTAAAGTTTCATCTAATTTAGAAATTAACAAATATCTTTTTGCAGGTGGCAAAAGAGGTGCAACTAATAAGCCATGGTATCTTCTTGTATTTGCTCCGATAACAGAGCTACTACAAAAAGCACCCATACCATTTGTTATTACCCATTCTTTTTGAACGCCCTCTTTTAAACTTAAATTTTTCTTTTCTAATTTCATTTGTAACCTCTATTTCTAATTTTTCTTTTGATTAGTTTCTACTTCTTCTTGCTTCACTTGATGTAATTTTAGGCTTTTTAGTAAGTTTTTCTTCCATCTTAGAAATTTCTTCTGCAATCTTTCGATTCTCAATTGTTTGAGTATCAGCATTCTGAATTGATTTTACTCTCTCTTCATATTTGGTAGCAAACTTACTCTTAGCTCTTTTTTCATGGCTCTTTACATGATTTGTTGCTTTTTTTACAATCTTTTTTTGTTTTTTATTTTGTTTTTCTAATTTTGCAATATATTTCTTTTGATTTTTCAAAACGGATTCTATTAACAGATATTCTGTATCATTCTGCAAATCTTTAAATTTCAATTCATTACAAATTAATTCCATAATAATTTTTGCTACTTTGCTTGAGTCATGTCTAATTAATCCATGATCAATACAAGCTAAATCTCTTTTAATTAATTTAATTCCTTGAGACGTTACTTTACCGCTATCTAATTCTACAATATCAGACCCCTCCATATTATATCTTCTAACATACTCTGGAATTAAGTCTGTTGTATCTGCTAAACAATAGTCAATTACTCCTCTTCCAACATGTGCGTGAATTGTTCTTAAATGATCTGATAATGTATAGTTATCTGTTTGACCTGGCTCTGTCATAATATTAGAAATATATAATTTAATTGCCTTTGATTCCTTAATTGTTTTCGCTACATTTTTTACCAATAAATTTGGTAACACATTAGTATATAAACTTCCAGGACCAATCACAATTGCTTCTGCATCGCTAATTGCTTCTAGTACTCCAGGTGCTGGCTTACAATTAGATGGACTAATATAAACTCTATTAATCGATTCTACTCTTTCAGAAACAACCTGTAAAATCTTACTTTTTCTTTCAATAGTTGTCCCATCTGTTAATTCAGCACAAATTTTAATTTCATCTAATGTAACTGGCAAAACTTGTCCTGTAATATTCAAAACCTCTGTACTTTTTCTTATTGCTTCGGAAGTATTGTCGTAGATTTCACTCATAGCAAGCATATAAATATCACCAAAGTTCAAATCTTTTAATCTATCGTCTTTAAAATTAAAATTCATTAGCCTATCCATCAATTTTTCTTGATCTGATAAAGCTGCTATACTTCCTTTGATATCACCAGAAGGAATTGTATTTAAAATTTCCCTAGAACGACTAGGATCTTCTCCATAATCTGACATTGTGACAATTGCGGTTATATTATTAGTATATTTTTTCAAACCACGAATTACTGTATTTAATCCTTCTCCTCCACCAATTACAACAACTTTTGGTCCTTCATCATACACTTTTCTATTAAAAATTAAAGATTTAATATTAACTTTTGCATTTTTTCTTTTCTCAGTATTGACATCATTTGCTTCAATCAATATTTCTAGATTACGTTTTTGAATAAAAATAATTCCAACAATAATTAATACAAATCCAATGACGAAAGTAATTACAATTTTTGCAATAACATCCTTGACCTCCATTGTCTCACTAGTTAAAACTTGTGCAAACGCATAACAAACTAAAGCTATTCCTACTACAATTAGAAATATCCATCTTTTTACTTTTGTACCAGCTCTAAACCATTCTAAAAAAGATTTCATTTACTCGTCTCCCATAATTACAACTTCTAGTTCAATTCTTTCATTAAATCTTTCGTATACTTTCGTTTTAACTATTTCTATTAAAGTTAGAACATCTTTTGCTGTTGCATTTCCTGTATTAATAATAAATCCAGCATGCTTGGTAGATACTTCTGCATCACCAACACGATATCCTTTTAATCCACATTGATCAATTAAAGCAGCTGTTGCCTTATCTGGAAGCCTCTTAAAAGTACTTCCTGCTGAAGGATAATTAATTGGCTGTTTTTCGATTCTTGTTTTCATCATTTCATCAATTCTAGTATTTACGTTTTCCTCAGAGTCCTTTTCTAATTGAAACTCTGCTTCTAAAATAATTAACTTTGGTAATCCACAAAATATGCTATGTCTATAGCTTAAATCTTGCTCTTCATTACTAAATTCTTTTACATCAAGATTTTCATCTAAATAAGTTGTTTTTACCAAAATATCTTTGATTTCTCCTCCAAATGCACCAGCATTCATTCTTACTGCTCCTCCGACAGTTCCAGGAATTCCAGCCAAAAATTCCATTTTTGACAATCCTTTTCCAGCACATTTTCTCGCAAGTTTACTAACTGGATAATCTCCACTTGCTTTGACTACCCCAGTATCTTCATCTATCTCTAACAAATCAAAATCTAGTTTTGCAACAATTCCTCTAATTCCATTATCTTTTACAAGAAGATTACTTCCGTTTCCTATAATAGTAAAAGGAATGCTATTTTCACTTGCATATATTTTTACTTTTTTTAGTTGTTCTATATTTTTTAGTTTTACAAAAAAATCAGCTGGTCCTCCAATTTTAAAAGAAGTATGCATTTTCATTAATTCATCGCAAAAAATATTTTCTTCACCTACAATTTTTCCGTAAATCTTCTTTTATTTCACTCATAAGTCTCCTCTAGTCATCATTAAATTCATATTCCCTTTGATCCATCGTAATTGATGTTGGTTGTGTATAAATTGGATCATCGCTTGATATATCTGTTTTATAATATTTTTTATTTGCAATATCAAAAACTTCACCTGTTAAATAATTTACAATATAGCTATGATTTTTAATTATTATATCATTTGAAATTTTTGTATCATCATCTTTTTTTATTCCCAATTCTATTAAATCATTTTCATCTAATAAATAATAATATTGTTCATATGTTAAATCAGCACTGTTA
Organism: Clostridia bacterium; assembly: GCA_017477355.1. Lineage (GTDB taxonomy): Bacteria > Bacillota > Clostridia > TANB77 > CAG-508 > Scatovivens. The sequence continues at coordinate 14,971 of JAFUWA010000058.1, read as the reverse complement.
ACAACATAATTGCTTCTCAAGGCAACCGTACTAAATCCTTGGTTTATAATTGATGTTTGGGGATCAGCAATTCTTGTTCCAACAAAACCTTCTGGTCTTGTTTTTTCTTTATTTGTTTCATAATCTATATCCGTAGATTTTGCTGCAGGTTTATTCATGCTAATTGCTTCTGCTTTAACTCCTAACTGATTTGCTGATTTCACTAAAGCATATCTTTGCATAACAGCTTCTTGAACAATAGCAAGTTCTGATTCTGTTTTCTTATTTGCTACATTATGTACTTCAGATAACCCATAATTCAAAGAAATTCCCATAATAATTGTCAATATAATAATTGTTATAATTAACACAATTAAAGTTACACCATCTCTTTTTTTACTTATCATTTGCATAATTCAAATTCTCCTTGAGATAATTTTCCATATGATAATATCATTTTTTTTAGAATTTTACAAGACTTTTTCATGCTTTTTTCTATTTTAAATTTGCACCAATAATTCCGCCAACACTACCCGCAATAATTCCTACTAAAATCATCACAATTCCTTCTACTTTTAACGCAAACGTTCCACTCGCAATGCTAGAAATAAAATACAATAAAACCATATATAAGATTCCTTGTATAGCTCCACAAAGAATTCCTTTCACTTCTAATTTCCTACTTGTTATTAGACCTCCAAACGCAATTGCAAAAGCAGAAATTCCAATAATTGCATTTCCCATAATACTATCACTTACACTTGTTTTACTCAAAATCAAAGCTAAGATAAACATTCCGAACAAAAGAAATTAATAATTCCGTTGCTAAACTCTTTCCTAAAATTTTTAAAATTCCTATTCCATCAAAACTCTTCTCTTCCATAGAAACCTCCTATTCTAAGAAAAGTATATTCAGCAAAAATAAAAAAAGAATAAAATCTCTATCCATTTTTGTATAGAGATTTTATATTATGACAAATCACTCTTATTTCCTCTAAAATCCATTTACCAAAATAATAACAAAGTTATACATAAGAGCAGCCAAAACTCCAATACAAATGCTTGTACAAATAGCAAGTACTACTAAAAAACCTTTATTTTTATTCATAAAACAAAACCTCCAAGATTATTTTCTAAAATTATAATTCAATCAATTATAATTTTATGTAATATCTTGAAGGTTCTTTTGCCTTTTTGATTTTCTTTTTCTTTTCATTTTCGAAGTTTTTAGCTTTTTCTCCCAAAAATCCTTTTCTCTTTTACAATTTCTTACAATTCTTCTTTTAGTTTCTTTGCTAATATCTCGTTAATTCCTTTTACTTTTGTCAATTCTTCTATACTAGCTTCTTTAATTTTGCTTACACTTCCAAATTGTTTCAAAAGAGATGTTCTTTTCTTCTCTCCTATTCCTTCTATGTAATCTAATTTTGACTTTGTCATTTCCTTATCTCTTACTTTTCTGTGATACTCAATTGCCGTTTTATGAACTTCATCTTGAAGTGCTGTGATCCACAAAAATAAGTTTTCTGAAATAGGAAATTCATGCCTATTTTCATCTTCTAAAGCTCTAGTTGAATGATGATCATCTTTTACCATACCAAATACAGGAATTTCTACATTGGTTATTTCTAAAGCTCTTTTAATTGCTCTAATTTGAGTAATACCTCCGGTCTGCCAAAATCAAATCTGGTAAAGTACCAAATCCACCTTTTGGATTTTCCAAAGAATGTTTGATTCTACGAGTTACTACTTCTTCCATACATCTTGGGTCATCTTGCCCAAAAACAGTCTTAATTTTAAATCTTCTTGAAAGATTTCTTTTAATCACACCATTTTGTGCAACACACATTCCTGCCACTAAGAAGTTACCTGAAATATTAGAAATATCAAAACTCTCAATTTTCAAAGGCATTTTTTCTAATCCTAAAACATCACGAAGCTCTGTTAAAATTTCTGTCTTATCTTTTACTTTATTTTCAAGGGTAATCTTGCTATTCAATTCTGCCATTTCGACAAATCGCAACTTTTCACCTTTTTGTGGAGATTTTAGTTCTACTTTTCTTCCAGCTTTTCCACTTAACCATTTTTTAATAGATTCTTTTTCTTCTAAATTGTAACGAAGCATAATTTTATTTGGCAAGTCTAAACTATTCATATAAAACTGTTTGATAAAACCGCTAATGATTTCCTCTTCTTCCATATCTTTTAATTCATCAAAGAAATAATGCTCTCTTCCTAACATTTTGCTTCCACGCACAAAAAAGATTTCCACACAAACTGTCACTTCATTTTTATATAATCCAATAACATCAATATTATTTTCAGAAAAATTAGACACTTTCTGTTTTTCAGTTATTCTCTCAATTGCTTGGATTCTATCTCTAACCGCTGCCGCTTTTTCGAAATCGAGTTTAGCTGAATATTCTTCCATTTCTTGTTTTGCAGCTTTAATAATATTATCTGTTTTTCCATCTAACAACATCACAATTTGATTAATTTGTTTTTTGTAATCCTCTTTAGAAACGTACCCTTGACAAGGTGCTAAACACTTTTTAATATGATAATTCAAACAAGGTCTATCATTATATTTAAATTTCTTACATTGTCTAATCTGAAATTTCTCTTTAATAAAATTAATCATTTCATGTGCTGCTCCAGAAGATGGATATGGTCCAAAATATTTAGCACCATCATTCAATACCCTTCTTGTAATAAATACATTTGGATAATCAGATTTTACATCAACACAAATATAAGGATATGTTTTATCATCCTTTAATAGTACGTTGTATTTTGGCCTATATTTTTTGATTAAATTACATTCTAAAACTAAAGCTTCATCTTCATTTCCAACGACAATATACTCAAAATGGTCGATTAAAGAAACCATTTTTTTAATTCTTTCTGTTTTATTTGTTTTTCTAAAATAGCTTCTTACTCTATTTTTCAGAACAACCGCTTTTCCAACATAAATAACCGTATCGTTCTTATCACGCATGATATACACGCCCGGTTTATCCGGAAGTTTTTTTAGCTCTTCTTCAATATTAAACATATTTATCCTCCAACTCGAACATTAGGGACGTTCCTTAAATGTTATTCAAATTAACATTTGGGACACTCTTTATTCTTTCATACTTCCAATATATGGCAAATTTCTATAAGAATTATCATAATCAAATCCATATCCAACAATAAATTTGTCAGGAATTTTAAATCCTACAAAGTCTATTGGAACTTCTACTTTTCTTCTCTCTTCTTTATCTGCTAAAACTGCAATTCTCAAACTTTTTGGATTTTTTGTTAATAAATAATCTCTTAAATATTTCAAAGTATATCCTGTATCAATAATATCTTCGATAATTAAAACGTCCCTATTCTCAATATTTTCAGAGATATCTAGTTTCATAATAATATTTCCCGTACTCTCTGTTCCAACATAGCTTGAAACTCTAATAAAATCTGTTTCTATAGGAGTTTTCATTTTTTTCGTTAAATCCACTGTAAAATAAATCGCGCCTCTTAATACACAAATTGCAATAATACTTTCTCCATGATAACATTTGTCAATTTCTTCTGCCATTTCTCCAATTCTTTTTTGAATTGTTTCTTCATCAATCATTACATCTAAATCCAGCATTTTTTCTCCTCCTATTATCATAAATTAAAAACTATTTTAATTATATCATTAATTTTTTCTTTTTCATAGTTTTTGAATAAATAAAAGCAAAGAGAGATGTTTTCTGCATCTCCCCCCGCCTAGAACTAAGACAATCAAACCTTACATAACATGAAACAATAACCAACATCGTCCGAAACTTCTGCTAACACTTCGGGATCTAAGATTACATTTCCATACATGTCGGTCTGATTTGGTACATCACCAGCCGACTTGTGGCTCCAGGTTCCATCCGCATTTTCTCTCAAGAAATGATAGTTGTTACACATATCAAATTCTATATACAGCTTGAAACAGTCATCTTCCACATAGTCATCGGTTTCGCACTCAACAACCCAAAAACCAAGTTCCTCCACTTCCTCTTTGAATGTCTCGATAATTTCATCGATAGGATCACCGTGAGTTCTCCGTTTACCGATCAAATCACCAATCAAGAGTCCATGGTTAATTGGCAGTCCTAACGCGTATACATAGCAGTTTGCTTTAGGATATATGTGCCAATCAATTGAATCTTCGTACTCTAACGGGTACTGAAGATCGTTTACAAGTTGCCGAACCTCGCCTATTTCAAACATAGAAGGTCCCCCTTTCATGTCGATACTTATATTTTAACACGATTTTTACATAATATCAACTCTATTTTAAAAAAGCTAGACGGTAGCATCACTTTTTCTATTTGTGATACTACCGCCTGGCTTAGTAAAGCTTCATTCTCTTCAACCGGCTCTTCTGAGCTTAATAATTTTAGACGAACCGCTTTTTGCATTTGGATCTGCCTTAGGGGCGTTGGCCTTCTTCTTGACTGTGCGCACGCGATATCCACCATTTTTCTGTTCAACCATGGTGACATCATAACTGTCCCTCTTTCCGCATCGTTCAAGCGCATGCTCAATTTGCCATTTTAGGTCTTCTGCGTGTGCTTTTGCCAATAGCATATTGTTTGCCATCAGCCGTTCTAAGAAATTGTCTGTTACCATAGGCATTATCCCTTTCGATTTAAAGTCTCCCGACTATTAGATACCTCTATTATACAACAATTTTATGTAAACGTCAATCAAACATTTCAGCATTCCTTGAGTTTTCTGAGCAAATAGCGGTGCTTTGCCTCATAAGCTTTAATCATATAAGTATAAAAATCTACTAATCCTTCTTCAGTTACCATATCTAAGGTTTGATAAGAATCAGAAAGAGCAGATTCTAGCTCACCTATTTCATTTGCTAAATCTGCTCTATTTTTATCAACATTTTTCATAAACTCAATCCTCACAACTCAATATATCGAATATATTGTATGTAGATTGGAAAAAATTATGCTAAATATTTCTCAATTTCTTCCCATGCTTTTTCTGTATAAATCTTTCTCTCACTTGAAAATGGAATAATTGTACTATAAGAAATTCCTAGAATTTCTTTGATTCTATTTACCTCACTATCCACTTTTGTTACTGCAATTTTATCTGCTTTATTGGTGACAATCATAAAAGGAAGATTTTCTTTTAAAATAAATTCATACATTAATTTATCATCTTCTGTCGGTTTATGTCTAATATCTAACAAAAGAATAATTAATTTGATGTTCTGACCTTTTACTAAGTACTCTTCAATAAATTTTCCCGAATCTACCTTTTCTTGCTTTGACATCTGGCTATAGCCATAGCCTGGTAAATCTACAAAATAAAAGTCTTGATTTACTTTATAAAAATTTATTTGACGTGTTTTTCCGAGGAGTATTTGAAGTACGAGCTAGATTCTTACGATTTAGCATTGTATTAATAAAACTAGATTTTCCAACATTTGATTTTCCGACCAAAACAATCTCTGGTGCTTCACCTGATGGATATTGTTTTGGACTTACTGCTGAAACTTCAAATTTTGAATCTTTGATTATCATATTCAAACCTCCTTTTATGATTACTTATAAAATGGATTTAGACAAGGCACGCAAAGCAAATATTCAATGAGGCGTACGAAAGTACGTCGATTTGAAATTTACTGAACAGTAACGCAGTATTAATTCATTTTAGGAGTAATCTTTTCTTTTCCGCCCATATATGGTTGCAATACTTTTGGAATCTTGATGCTTCCATCTTCTTGATAATTGTTTTCTAAAACTGCAATCAATCCACGAGGTGTAGCAACAACTGTATTATTTAAAGTTGCAACTAAGTAATTTCCTTTTTCTCCTTTGGCACGGATACTTAATCTTCTACTTTGTGCATCTCCTAAAGTTGAACAACTTCCAACTTCAAAATACTTTTGTTGTCTTGGACTCCAAGCTTCAACATCGCAAGATTTTACTTTCAAATCTGCTAAGTCTCCACTACAGCACTCTAAAGTTCTAACTGGTACATCTAAACTTCTGAAAAATTCTACTGTATAGCTCCATAATTTGTTATACCAATCCATTTGATCTTCCATCTTGCAAAGAACAATCATTTCTTGTTTTTCAAATTGATGAACTCTATATAATCCTCTTTCTTCAATTCCATGGCTACCAACTTCTTTTCTAAAGCATGGAGAATATCCTGTATAGCAAACTGGTAATTGTTCTTCTTTTAAAATTTGTCCTTTAAATTTACCAATCATAGAATGTTCGCTAGTTCCGAATTAAATAAAGATCTTCGCCTTCAATTTTATACATCATTGCTTCTAATTCTTCAAAGCTCATAACACCATCTACAACATCACTACGAATCATAAATGGTGGAATACAATATGTAAATCCTTTATCAATCATAAAATCTCTGCTATATGCCAGCATTGCTTCATGAAGACGAGCTGCGTCTCCTAATAAATAATAGAAACCATTTCCGCTAGTTCTTCCAGCACTTTCTTTATCTAACCCGCCAAAGCTTTCCAAAATATCTGCATGATGTGGAATTTCATAACTAGGAACTACTGGCTCACCGAATTTTTCGTTCTCTACGTTCTCACTATCATCTTTTCCAACAGGAACTGATGCATCCATAATATTTGGAATTTTCATCATTCTTTTCTTGATTTCTTCTTTTAGCTCTTCTTCTCTTCCTTCATTGGCAGCTAATTTTTGGTTAATCTCTTCTACTTCTTTTTTTAGTTTTTCAGCTTCTTCTTTTTGGCCTTTAGCCATTAAACCACCGATTTCTTTACTTTTAGAATTTCTTCCACTGCGAAGTTCATCTTGCATTACTGTTAATTCTCTAGACTCTTTATCTAATGCGATTACTTCGTCTACTAAAACTAATTTATGGTCTTGGAATTTTTTCTTTATATTTTCTTTTACAATCTCTGGATTTTCTCTTAAAAATTTAATATCTATCATCTTAAATCTACCTTTCTAAGTATTCAAAATATATAAATGCGAAAATACTTAAGGAATGGAGACTTCCTCCTAATTTAAACACAAGAGGATGTCGACCGACACAAAGTATTTGAGCATTTATATATTTTGAAATTTATAACTCTTATTTTGAATATGTTGTTATTTCAATACTTTCAATGACAACATCCGATAGAGGTTTATCCTTACTATTTGTTTCTACTTTTGCAATTTTATCAACAACATCCATTCCATCTATTACTTGACCAAATGTTGTATATTGTCCATATCCTACTAAATCAGCTAAATCTCCACCATATTTTTTATAAGCTTCAATAAAATTTTCCAATCCATAACTCTTCATATAGCTTTCCATTTGACTTCTGTGATTTGCTTGTACAATATAGAATTGGCTTCCAAGAGATTTTGTCCCTGTTCCACCACTAGCCATGCAAAGAGCGCCTCTATATGGAAGAGCATCTACTGACAATTCTTCTTCAAATCCTTCTCCCCAGATACTTTCTCCGCCATATCCTGTGCCTTCTGGATCTCCACCTTGAATCATAAATTCTTCAATGACTCTATGAAAAATAACACCATCATAATATCCTTCCTTAGCGTGTGTTACAAAGTTTTCAACAGCTTTTGGTGCCACTTCTTCAAAGAATTTTACTGTAATATCACCATATCCTTTAATATGGAATATTGCAATTTGATCTCCTTCTTCTGGTTCTTCCATTTGTTTTGCAGCTTTTGCCAAAGCTTGCTCTGAAGTTATATTTTTAATATCGTTCATAAAATTTCCTGTCTCCTTAAATTCTTCTACATTTTCTATATCATTCTCATCGTCTGAATTTTCACTAGAAGTTATTTGTGCTTCTTCTACCACATTTTCCTCTGATGAGCTCTTATTTTTGTTTCTAATGTATGTAAGTGTTTCATCATCCTCCGAAGATTTCGAATCCTTATCCTCACATGCAGTTAACGAAATGCACATTGCTATTACTAATAAAATTATTAAAACTCTTTTTACAATTTTCATCTGTAATCTCCTTTACTTCAAATCTTCATCAAAATAAGATGATATTCCTTCTAAACGTTCAAAATTCTTTTGTCTCATTACTTCATAAGCTGCTATTGCAACTGAGTTTGAAAGATTTAATGAACGAAGTGTTTCTCTCATTGGAATACGAATAGTCTTATCTATGTATTTTAGTAAAACTGGCTCTGGTAATCCTTTTGTTTCTTTTCCAAAAAGCAAAAATACTTCATCCATACCGCTATAATCTACGTCAGAATAGATTTGTTTTCCTTTTGTTGTTGCAAAAAACATATTATTTTCTTCTGGTTTATATTTTTCTAAAAATGCATCAAAGCTCTTGTGCTCTTCTATTGCTAATTTATCCCAATAATCTAATCCAGATCTTCTTACGCTTTTTTCATCTATACTAAATGCTAAAGGATGCACTAAATGAAGTTTTGCTCCAATAATTGCACATGTTCTAGCAATATTTCCTGTATTTTGTGGTATTTCTGGTTCTACTAAAACCAAATGTAATTTCAAAATATTTCATCTCTTTTCTAGTAAATTTGCATTCCATCCATGCTTCTACATAATGTTTGAATTATATCATTTTTAGGCTTTAAAATCAAGACTAAAAATAAACAAAAAAGTGATGTCTTATTTACATCACTTTCTTGATAATTTCTCACACTAATTAACTTTACTTAAATCTATATTATTCTTCTCAAATGCAATTTCTAAACTATAATAATTATTATTTGAATCTTTAGCAATGCATGAACCCCATCCTGGCCCACCTGTTTCATCAATCCACTCACGAGCTGATGCAGAATAGATTTCTGTAATATTATTTAATCCCTCAATTTCTCCTCTTGAACTTAAATTAGTAGTTTGTAAAGCATCTACATAAGATATATATTCAACTTTTCCATTTTCCATTAAAAATAATATTGCTAAAGAATCTGGCATTACAGCTTGACCAACTTGATAAAAATAAACATTTTTTACTTTACCATTGAAGCCAGTAATTTCTTCCTTTTCATTCTCTATTCTGTTTATAGTAAAGTCCGTAATAGCATAACTTTCAACTTTTTCTTTATCTACTAATTCAAAATATACTTTTGAATCTTCTATTATAACATTAAATCCATCCAAATGATTTGTTGCAACCCTTTCGATTGTATATGTGGTTTCTCCAACTAAACCTGTTTTATCTATATTATCTGTAATATTTGCCTCTTCTAATACTTTATCTGTTGTATTTTCTCTATTTTCCTCTACATTTTCCTCTACATCTTCAGGAACAATTGGTTCACTTGGAATTGGTGGTGGCAAATTGCTCACTTGCTCAATCCTCTCTGGCTCTTGTACTTCCTCTTTCTTTTCATTTTTCATTTGAATTAAAACAATGCTTAATCCCATTACTGTAATGATTAATCCAATAATTAAAACTAATAATAGTGCAATTCCAATACTTGAATTTTTCTTTTCGCTCATATTTTTCTCCTTTCAAATTTCTTTTGTATATTTTTACAAAATAATTATACCTATAACGAAAAAAGTTTTCAATATGTTTAAAAAGTAATTATTTTTACTTGCATTTTGTAATCATCTTATCATCCTTTTCATAAAGGAAATCTTTTGGAAAGGAGGTACTCATATATGAGTTCATATGATCTAATTTGGAAATTGATTGAACTTCTTTTGAAAAATAAAGATCAGAAATCAGTTTCTGAAGATGAAGAAAGAGGCTAGAAATAGTCAAACAAGAGCGTACCACAATTATGCTCTTGTTTTTATAAAAAAGAAAAAACTGAGTGTCCACAATACACTCAGTTTTTGTACTCTTATAAGTTCATACGACTATTTAACTTAAGTCAAATATAGTATACTATGTTTTTTATTTCTTTACAACTAAATTTAAAATTTTTCCTGGTACATAAATTTCTTTTACAATTTCATTGTTTTCAATTAATCTTGCAACTTTTTCATCTTTCTTAACTGCTTCTAAAATTTCTTCTTTGGAAAGATTTGAAGAAACTTCAACTTGAGCCTTTAATTTTCCATTTACTTGTACTGGAATAACAATATTTCCACCTTGTAATTCTTTTTCATTAATTTCTGGCCAAGCTTCATTATGAATTGAAGATGTTTTTCCTAATACATGCCATTCTTCTTCCATAAAGTGTGGTGCTAAAGGTGCTAACACTTTTAATAATGTTTCTACACAGTTCGTAAATACTTCTTTATTAATTTTTCCACCATTAATATATGCGTTAATTCCATTCAACAACTCCATACTTCTTGCAATTGCAGTATTGAATTGGAAATCCTCAATATTTTTAGCCATAGCTTTAATTGTTTGATTTTTCAATCTTAACAAATCTTCTTCTGCAAGAGAAATTTCTGTAGAATTTCCTTCTACCTCTTTTAACTTTTGAACTAGAGCTTCTACTCTTGCAAAATATTTTGTCATAGCTTCGATTCCCTTGTCATCCCAAGGTCCACCTTTTCTATACTCAAATCCAAACATTAAATACATTCTAAATACGTCTGAGCCATATTTCTCAACATATTCGTCTGGAGATACTGTATTTCCTTTAGATTTACTCATTTTGTTTCCATCTGGTCCTAAAATTAATCCCTGATGTATTAATTTTGAGAATGGCTCATCAAAGTTTAAATATCCCATATCACGAAGTGCTTTTGTCATAAATCTTGTATAAATCAAGTGCATTGCAGCATGTTCTTTACCACCAACATAGCAATCAACTGGATTCATTTTATTAACAGTTTCTTTATTAAAGATTTCTTTATCGTTATTGGCATCTGGATATCTTAATTGATACCAAGAAGAACATACAAAAGTATCCAATGTATCAGCCTCTCTAGTGGCTGGCTTTCCACATTTTGGGCAAGTACAGTTCATGAATTCTTTGCTCTTTTTCAATGGAGAAACTCCATCTGGTTTGAATTCCACATCATAAGGAAGTTTTACTGGTAAATCTTCTTCAGGAACCACAACTGTTCCACAGTCATCACAGTAAATTACTGGAATTGGAGCTCCCCAATATCTTTGACGAGAAACTAACCAATCTTTTAATCTGTAATTAACCGTTTTCTTACCAACACCTTGAGCTTCTAAATCAGCTGTAATCTTTTCTTTTGCTTCTTCAGAAGTTAATCCATCATATTTTCCACTATTAACTAATACTCCATATTCACAATATGGAAGCTCTGGTTCTTTTCCATCTTTGCTATTAATAACTCTCTTAATTGGTAAGTTATATTTGCTAGCAAATGCGAAATCTCTTTCATCATGAGCAGGAACTGCCATAACAAATCCTGTTCCATAATCTTCTAAAACATAATCAGCTATCCAAATTGGAACCTTGTCTCCTGTTAGAGGATTGATAGCATAAGCTCCTGTAAATGTTCCTGTTTTTGGCCTTTCTGTTGATAATCTATCAATTTCCGTTAATTTTGCAGTTTCGGCACGATACTCTTCTACCGCTTTCTTACGGTCCTCTGTCATAATTTCATCTACTAAGCTACTCTCTGGAGCAAGAACAACATAAGTTACGCCATTTAAAGTATCTGGTCTCGTTGTAAATACAGTAATATCATGTTTTCCATCTTCTGTTTTGAAAGTAACTTCACTACCAGTTGATCTTCCAATCCAGTTTTGTTGTACCTTTTTTGTAGATTCTGGCCAATCTATTTTATCTAAATCATTCAATAATTCTTCTGCATAATCTGTAATTTTGAAGAACCATTGGCTTAATTTTTTCTTAACAACAACTGTTCCACATCTTTCGCAACAACCGTCAATAACTTGCTCATTGGCAAGAACTGTTTTACAGCTATCGCACCAGTTAACAGGAGCTTCTTTCTTATAAGCTAACCCTGCTTTATATAATTTCACAAATAACCATTGTGTCCATTTATAATAATTTGGCATACAAGTTTGAACAGAATAATCCCAATCATAGCTTCCACCCATTTCAGCTAATTGTCTTTTCATTGTTTCAATATTTTTCATGGTAGAATCTTCTGGATGAATTCCGGTTTTAATTGCATAATTCTCTGCTGGAAGTCCAAATGCATCAAATCCCATTGGGTGAAATACATTGTATCCTTGCATTTTCTTAAATCTAGCAAAAGAATCTGCTGGAGCAAAATTGAACCAATGTCCTAAATGCAGCTTAGCACCACTAGGGTAAGAAAACATTTCCATTGTATAATACTTTGGCTTTTCACTATTTGGATTGTATTTGTATAATCCATTTTTCTTCCACTCTTCTTGCCATTTCTGATCTGTTGCTTTAGAATAATTCATAATTCATTTCCTCCATTTTAAATTCTAATTTGAGAAGGACTGTCCTTTTGTTTTGAAACATTTGGAACCGTCCCTATTGTTCTAAAATACCACAAAACCTCAAATAAGTCAATCTTATTTGAGGTTTTTATGTAAAATTGATTCAATTTTATTTTTCTGATTTTTTATCTTGTTTTCTAGTTTCAATAGCAACAACTAAGATTGTGCAAACAATTACAAAAACCATAAGAATAACTAAAACCATTTTTTTAGAAATTTTGCTTTCCTCATTAGTATCATCTGTACTTGCAGTTGTACTTGAATATGTTGCACTATTTAAACTTGTTGTTTCAGAAGGCGTACTTGAATTCAACTCTAAATCACTCATATCGCTAGAAACATACTCTGGATTAATTTCTCCTAATGTCATAATATATTTTGAATTATGATTAATATAAAATTCATAATATCCATCTCCAGATGCTATTATCTGCATAGCAACTTTGTTAAAGTTATTTTCCATTTCATTAAAGTAATATACATTTGTATTTTTATTGTCTAAAATTTTCAAATCATCTGATTTTATTCTTATTAAACATTTTCCAGGTAAATTGCCATTATTAGCAAAATCAATCATGATTCCATCATTACTAACATTATCCAATTCATTTGCTAAATAAGAAATACTTACGCTAACATCTATTGTTTTTGCTTCAACAATATTCCTTCCATTAAAAATCCATTCTACATTATAATAAATAATTGATATTGTTTTATTAGCTCCTTTTATTGCTTCAAAAACAGAACTATCGATGACTGGGTTGTTTTCAGCATAAATTTCAATAAAAATGTTTTCTTCTTGTTCAGCTATTTTTTGAATAATATCATTTGTGATTTTATCGTTTTCTAAAACTAACAAACCACTATCACTTTTTTCTTTTTCTATTTTTATAGTACAATCAAAATCAAAATGTCTAATACCTTCTAATTCTCCATCTTTTCTATAATGTACTTTTTCTCCATCTTGATTTTTGAATATCATATATTTTAAATCATATGTTCCTTTAACTGTTGTAAATGGAACGATAAAGTATGGATTGGTATTTAAATCTTTTAAATACACAATCATTGTATGATCTGCTTCATTATTAGTAAATGATAACATTACTTGACTATATTTTTCATTTGAATTTAAATCTACATATACTTTATCATTAATTTTTGCTGTTTCACTTTTTAACGTTATTGGACTTAAACTTGCTTGATTTTCACTATTTTCTTGATTAGTTGTTGATTTTATTGTAAATTCAAGATCAAATTGCAAATACTTTTCAGCTTCATCAACTGGGTTTTTACTATAATGTGCTACACACTCAGAACTATTTCCATTTGCACCATTTTGCCATAAATATATATCTGAAATATAATAATCACCCGGATGTATTGTTGAATCAATAGCAAGTCTTGCTATTTCTGATATTTCTACTTGCTGATCCTCTTCTGTTATTGAGAGATAATATCCTTGACCATACTCATTATTTTTTTCTCTTATAATCATTGATGCAAAAATGATTTCTTGGCTTGTTTTCAAGTCAAAATTTAAAGTATCTTCTGATGTTACTTCTGTATTTCCTACAAGGCGTATGCTTACTATTACAGCAGATTCTTTTACTTTTACTTTAATATTTCCATTAGAAAGTTGTTGCATTCCAAGTGTCTTTTTTGTTCCATCAGAATAGATTAATTCAATCACGCCCATACCATACTCTTCACCAGCTATTACATTAGAAGGCATTATAAAATATGGATTTGTATGAATATCATAAAAAGGAACTGTAATATATTGACCTGCTCCTCCTATATATCCTTTTACTTGATCAATACTATTTGATAATCCATTTAATGCTACATAAACTCTTTCATTTCTTTTAGCTTCTGTCGTAGTAATATCAATTCCATCTAATACTGAATCTATTTGATTAACAGGACCATTTCCTTCAATTGCATCATCCACTAAAGTAAATTCAACATTAAAATCTAATGGCAACACATCTGGTCCAGTTGAATAATTACTGTAATGTTTGTTATCCATAAAAAGATCACTTATATAATATTTTCCTGCTTTTAATTTATTAGACATGTTTGTAAATTTAACATATGGATTTTCCCAAACATCACTAATATAAACTATAGCTGACTCCGTTTTATTTTCAATATTTCTAATAGAAATAGAAGGGAAAAACAATTCTACATCCTCTTTTGTTACTCCAAAGTCCAAATCTAAATATAATTTATCATCAGCCTTTATTGTAGAACTTTGATTTTCTGCTAGTGCAAGTTTTTTTAATTCTGGCTCTACTTTTGCATTAGCTTTATTAGTTAAGAACAAAGATATTATTATTAAAAATAATATTGCTATAATTGCTATACTAACTTTTTTCTTCATTTGTTATTACCTCCTTTTTATCTAATAAAAGTATACTTATAATTTCTATTATTTTCAATATAAAAAAACAAAAAAAAGATATAACATTGTACTGAACCCAAAAAGTTGGACAGTATAAATTAGGCTACTAACTCGGAATGCTCTCTGTATTGAACAGGGGACATTCCTTTTAGTTTGCTCTTAATTCTTCTGTTATTATAATATTCTATATATTCAATTATATCTTT
>JAFUWA010000057.1 GCA_017477355.1 Clostridia bacterium | reverse complement strand
TTTTTTAAAATTTCATGATTTACATTAGGATAAAATTTCCTAATATCTGCTTTCCATACATATTGACACTTATAAGGAGTTGTTCTAATCCAAGTTTCTATAGCTTGTTTTCCAAAGACTTGACCTTTGTTTTTTATTGAAGCGCATTGATAATGACCTATTTTTGCTTTAAACATACAAATACAAGCATTAACTGCTATGTAGTCTAAACATTGTTGCTTCATACTTGATATTCCTATTTCTCTTTCTTTTAAGCTACCATTATCAATTCTCTTCTCATATCTAATATTTTCTATAGATATTTTTTCTTCAATAATTTCTTCATAAATTTCTTTAGACATATAATCAACTAAATAATATAATTTCGTTTTATCTTTATATGCCTTATCTCTAATTTTATTTGCTAACACAATTTTGGATGTAAAACTTTTATGATGTTCTAATTGCCATTTTTGAGCATATTCAGCGAGCATAAATGAAGTATCTCTCCTGGTCCATCTCTGCTTATTAAGACATTCATATATACTCGCTTGTACAAACTCATAACTTAGATTAAAATTACTCAAGTATCTTTTCATCTATATAATAAATTATTACAATCCTTTCAAGAAATCAGAAGCTTTCACTGATGTTACTAGCCTCACGTGTTTCATTCTTATATTTTTAGCTAAGCTAAAGTACAGATTATCTGTAGTCCTTCTTAGGTACGAATGTAAGGCCATTTTTAAAATATATCTTGAAATTCGACCGAGAATGTTCCAGTTCGTATTCCCAACAGAATTGTTAGCATTCACGTAAGAAACACCCGCATGAGAACCATTATTCAGATTCCCGAAGCAAAGGATAAAAAGAGCCGGCCTTACAAACCTTATTTAATTATATTAGGGGAGTTCCCCTCTTATCTGTTACACAGATAATTCACCCCCAGAACCACATATTGAAGGGCGACCGAGAATGAGCCAGTACGCAGACCCAACAGAAAGGATAGCAGCCACGTAAGAAACACCCGCAGGAGAACCATGAAGCAGATCCCCGAAGCAAAGGACCTCGCGCTGTCCGCTCGTTCCTGAATCCACATAAATTGCATCCGCAAATCCAACTCCTGATCCACTACCACTTTGACCGCTTTCTGTAGGAACAGCAATTCCATTTTCTAAATCTAATTCCTCTTCTGTTATATAATTCCATGCATTTAAAGTTGTAGGTTGTATTGCATAATCAGATTTTTTATAATTTGTTTTTGCTGTTGCTATTGAAGTAGTAATTTTTGAGCTATCATTTGTTAAATAGATTTCCCTCCTTCCTGTGCTATCAACGATATCCATGAATGCATTTCCTAATACTTCATAGCCGCCAACCATAAATTCGATGCCATCTAAAACAGCTCCATGTCTTCCATTCGTATTAGAACCAACTGATCCATTTCTACCAAGTATTCTATCACTATATCCACTTATTTCGTGCATTGTAGAAACAAAAGTAGTAGTTGTTGTAGATATAGTATTTTCAATATCTAAAATCAAAGCTGTGTTATTTTCATCAATAGTTTCTTTACCTATTACCATAACATCATCACAAATGTTATGCATGTAAGCATTTCCTCTATCATTACTTGTATTAGTAGTCTTATCGCCAACAGAAACACAGGTATATAAATCTATACTATTTGCACTAGTCGCAGGTATAATAACCCTTTTAACATCTGTTTCTATTTGTGAAACTGCAACTTGAATATTATTGTCTGTTTTTCCTTTTAACACAGATTGACTATGTCTAGTTCCAAGTTTTAACCACATTGTTGTTTTTAAATGTTTGACATCTGCTGCTAGCATTCCAGAATAATAAGGGCCTCTTGATGTTCCATAGCTACTTACATTATTATTATATGATTGATTTCTAGCAGGAGCTTGTCCTTTGGTAGAATATAATTTACCATCTACTCTACTTGCAACATATTTTGCAATTAAGAAAAATGGTCTGACACTTCCATCTTTTTTTATTGCTTGTACTGCCGGTGTGTATCCTTCTTTAGGCATATAAACTCTTTCATAATGTGGGCCGTTCTCATCACTATACCATTTCTCGTAATATGTTCTTATCAATACAAATACATCTACTGCTCCAGTATCGACAAAATTGCTCATTCCTTTTAAAGCTGTAACGTGAATCTCTCCGTTTTCATCAACAACTGCATTACAATCGTAAGTCTCAAAAGCGACTCCATAATTAGTGCTTTCAAATTCAGTATCTGTTGCTAGATTTAAATATTTACCTTCATTAGCTCCATATTTAGTACATGAACTCGCTTGAGAAATATTCCAATCATTCCACTTAATACCATAAACTCCATAATCAGGAGTTAATGCAAAATATTTTTCTATTGCTTGTTCAATCATATCACTACCAAAATTTTTATTAACTACAGTCAACCAACTGATTAAATTTGAATTAGAGCTTGGCTTGTCTACTTTTTGAAGTAATTCTGGCAAAGCTGTTTCTCTAATCTCGTCTATATCCTCTTGAGTTAAACTATAGTCTTCTCCTTGTGGACCTTGTGGGCCTCGTGGGCCTGTTTCTCCAGTATCTCCCTTATCTCCTTTGTCTCCCTTTTCACCTTTATCACCTTTATCGCCTTTTGCTCCCTGTGGGCCTTGCGGACCTTGTGGACCGATAAAATCCCCATCTTCTAAACTTTGTTCTATTTCATCTATCAAATTTTCTGTAGATGTTTTTAAACTACGCACTTGTGAAATTAATCCTTCAAGTGTAGAAACTTCTTCTTCAGGCAATTCTTCATCTGTATCCAAACTATCTTCTACTTGAAGCTCTGTTTCACAATTAATAACTGTCAAAACTTCTTCATTTTCTCCAACAAAAGATAATGACATTTTAATCATACCAGATACAAGCAATTCTCTTGGCAATAAAAAGTTAGCAGCTGAATTAGTAACTTCCACCAAATATTGTTTTCCTAATCCGCTATAATGCTTAAACTTTAATAATACGAAAGTTCCGTTTTCAATTGCATTTGTAAAATAAAAAGAAAACATTGTTGAAAGATTATCATTTTCTACAGCAATTATTTTTTCTTTTCGACTTTTAAATGTTGTTTTTTCAAAGTCAACATCAAACTCAAATCTTCTTATTAACATTTTATTCCTCCTTTTTATGTTTCTTCAACATCTTCCGAATCTGTAGTTTTAGTATATTCTAATATCATATAAATCATTGCTCCATTTAAAGATGAAAGAGCATTTTGTAAAGCTAACGCAATCTTTCCTTCCAACAATTGAGCAGCTGTTTGAGATATTGAATATTTAGCGCCAAACCTTGAAGAGCCAGAACCTATAACATAGTAAGGAAATTCACGATTATATTTTATTGAAGAAGAACTTGTATATATGTAATGAGCTTTACAAACATCTAAAGTATTAATATCAATATCTCCTTCAAGTATAATAGTAGATTGAGCCATAGAACCATCACTCTGAGTATTAGGCATTGTTGCTTGAATTTTTCTTCTATACAAAGGTTTTCCCATATAACTTCCAACCATTTCTTCATCGTCACTAAAAACATTGCTTGATTTTTTAAAATTTAGAAATGTCATTTTTGCAGTTTTTTCATTTTCAGTGTCAATGACAGGAATTAGATCTTCATCATTCAAGCTTTCTGCTTCATCTAATTCGCTTATTTTTACACTCATATTAATTTTCTCCTTTCAAAGATTTTATTTCTTTTTTTAATTTTTCAATCTCCTCGTTATTTTTTTCAACATATTCCTTAAAACCTTGCCATAACACAGATGTCATAGAATAAGGATCTACACCTATTTCTTTATGTTTTTCATCTTCAGAAGTTATTAAATGAGAATAGTTAAAGCCATCTCCAATTACAAAGCCAATATGCTTCTTTTCACCAGATTCTTGATATTTTAAGTAATATTTATATATATCTGTTTTCAAAACCTCTTCTAATACATCCTCTAAATGCTCAAAGTCCTTTTTGTCATCAGCAATAGATGTTTGTGTTAGTGTCGGTGTTTTTATTCCAGAAGGAAGTAAAGTTGTTTCATTGCTAGCATCCATCAATGAAATTTTTTTCTTAACTTTGTCTAAAATGATTCCAACAATACCAGAATTTTGATATTCTGCTAAACTAATCACATCTGCACATAATAAGTAAGCATATATAGAAAAAATTCCAAACCTGGTCTTATTTACATTTAAATTATTAATAATTTCAATAAGATTATTACTATCATCAGAATTAATAGAAACAGAACCTGTTATTGTTTTTTCATTTTCCACATTTCCGATTTATTATATTAATCATTTTAATTGCATCAAGAACATTCAAATCATTACTTTCTACTAAATCATACAAGCTTTGTAATCCACTACTAAGACTATTGTAATCATTTAAATATCCCATTAATAACTGAACATCTTCCACTGTGAAATTGTAATCAATATCAAAGTTTTTTGAGAATTTATTAGCTGAAAACATAAAACCTGCAATCTCGCCTAGAATAGCTTTCATGTATCCTTCTGCTGTTAAGCTAAAATTCTGCATTTGAATAATAAGTCTTTCACCTATAATTCTAATAATATCTGCGCTTGCATTTAATTCACTTACAAGATTTTCTCTGTCAATTTTTAATTGAAGACCTGCACTTAATTCTGCTTTTGTTGCTAAGTAATCAGAATATTTATTTTTGACGATATATGTTGCCTTATAAGAAAGATTTTCCAATTCTTGTATGTAATAATATGAACTTCCTTCTATACTTGGAAGAATAAATTTCTCATCCAGGATAGTAACTTCTGCATTTTCCAATAAATATAGCTCATTTTCGCTATCTATTCCAATTCTTCTTAAAACTTGAATTGTTCCATCTTGCAATATTTGTAATTCATCAAAATAATTAACTTGATTTACAATTAAATTTCTCAATGGAGCATCTAAAGTTATTCTCTTTGAAGCTAAGCAAAAAGATTTATCTTCTGTCGCAATATTTTCTTCATCTTCAGTTGTAATTTCTTCATTATCTTCAGTTAATACTTTATTTCCAGCATTTCTGGATTTTCTGCTTGCAATAATAGTTAAACCAATATTTTCTAGCTCTTCAAATTTTTCCGTATTACCTTCAATTGAAAATTCAACTATATAATTTAGGCCAGTTCGGATTTCTGAAATATATACTTCATTTCTTCCTAGTTGTTCCCTTGTTAAATCAATGACATCCTGTAATATTAGAGATAAATTATTCAATCCTAATAAGATGTCTGTAATACTATTATCGTATCCATCTAATTTAGCACCTAGTCCAGAAATTCTATTAATAGACATTGTTCCAGCCTTAATAAAATCTGCAACAATAATTCCATCAGCTGTCATGGCTAACTCATAAGGACCGTCTATACCATTTGAAGAATATCCTAGTCCATTAAGATTCCAGCGCCAAACCTTTGTTGCTGTCGTAGGATCTGGTGTATCCATAATAAATAATTCTCCACGTGTTTTATATATATTTCCACCTAGAGCATGTATTATTTTATTTGTCGCATCTAATTTTGCAGATTCTAAAATGGAAGGAATGACTTCATTTTTTAAAGATTCAACACTATTTTTAGTATCTAGAATATAATTAGAAGTTATATTTCCTATTGTTAATGTTGTATATTTTTTTAAAATAGGATTGTAAACAGTTGAAACAACTCTTTCTGACACATCTATTCCTAAACTTTCAATATAAACGTGGACTGTATCTCCAAGGTTTAGTTTCTCCATTTGTCTGAACTTTTTATATTCTTCTGTTTTTGATAATTCTACAAAATCAATAGTTCCAAAAACACTAGGTTTGTCTATACCATTTTCATATTCTAAATTAGCTCTTCTTCTTAATTCAACATAGCATTGTTCTAAGGTATCGAAGCCTTCTTCATCGTTTTCATTTGTCTTTAGTTTTACATCAGAATATTCTATTTCTCTAATTATTGGATGTATATAATTAGCTATTATAGGACTATCTACATAAATTTCAGGCAGCTCAATTCCATCTGCTCCTACAGGTCTTATTCTTGTAACAACAGAGCTTATATCAACAGAAAAGTTAATTCCCTTTAGATTTTTTCTAAAACGAACAAAAACACCATTGTCATTGCCTCTTCTTGTTAGCATAGATATTAAGAAATTATTCCTTAATATCTCTCCACCCCATCTTTTCACAAAAGCATTATCTATATCTCCGATAAGTGCTTCAATAGGATTTTTAGAAACATATCTTGCAGAGTTTGAAACGATAATATCACTATACCCTTCAAATCTATTAGGATATTGTGTCCTAGTTAATATCCAATTAAGAGCACCACTTCCATTTAAGTTTTGAGGATATACATCTTCTAAAATATTGTCAGCTAAATCATAAGAAATATGTTGCGCATAAATATATATATATGTATTAGTTGCATTCAAAACTTTTTCGACTTTTTTTATTCTAAAAGCTTCTTTGTCACTATAACCAGCTGGCATTACCATAATATTTTCTAATTCTAATCGGCCAGCATATCTGCCATTATGTTTGTATTTACATTCAACATATAATTCACCATTTTTGCTTTCTTTTATCAACGGATCTTCTATAAAATCTCTTAAAATTCCAATTCCATTATTATTCAAAAAATTTTCTGAATCTTTAGAATGTAAAGTAATCATTGTTGCTCCTTTTCTAGGTATATAAACATATTAATAAAAAATAAAAACGGCTTAAAATCAATTGTGACAAGCCGTTTTTTCTTTATAAATAATTCTTAGAGTATTCTAAAAGAATCTCATCATATTCCCCTGTTATTTCTATTTTGTTAATCCCTGGAAACAAGAATATTTCGTCTAATGGACCAGAGATTGCCGAATTTGCGTCAACATAATCTTTATGTGCAATTTGTAAATCACAATCAACACAGATGCTTTCATCTGGAGTAACATTTAAATTTGTTCCATTTATATTTAAAGTTATCTCAGAATCACCATAGACTGTAATTATTGGAGACATCTTTTCAGTTGCATCAGAAATCATAAAATCAAATTTAGAAGTATTTTTTATTGATTTTATATATTTCTCTAAAGAATGAGCAATCGGTTGCAATTTTAAATCTACTTGAAAAACTTTTAATTTTCTAACCATAGTCTCTATATCAAGTTGATTTGCAATATACGCATCATAATACACTTTAGGATTATTGCTTAAAATCAATTTCCCACTTCCAATAAGCCAAGATTTTAATTTATTAATATCAATGTCTTTTGTTGTATTACAAATAATGCTGTATGGAATAGGCTTGTATGATTGATTATCTTCTACTAAATAACCATTTCGGCCAGGAATTTCGATAAAATTAACATTCTTTTCAGCTCTTGGAACTGGCTGCAAAGGCTCTCTTATTAAGATTTTCATTTCTTTTGAAGAAATACCATTAAAAATAAAACTATCCATTAAGCAATCCCCTTTCCTGCTTCCATTCTTTTGAAATAAAATTGCAAATCCTTTGCAAGTGTTTCAATGTCTCGATTTTCTCCATTTTCAACCTTGTCAACATTTATAGTTAGATTGTATGTTACATTTTTTGAATCATTTGATTGTTTCCTTTGATATGCTTTATTTTCTTCTTTTGTTAAAACTCTTTCGCCTTCATGCAATAATGCTGGATAATTGTCATATGGTACATTTGCAATACCTACCTTCAATAGAGGTATTTTAGGAATATTAAAGCCAAATGTTTTACCACCATACACTGGAACATAATCTGGAATTTTCACTGAGATTTTATTTAAACCAGAAATACAAGCATTAATTAATCCTATTACAGCATTTAGCGGTGTTTTAATAATAGCTCCTAATCCTTCCATAATACCTGAGAAAATAGATGTTACTCCTTCCCAAGCTTGAGACCAGTTTCCTGTAAATACTCCTGTGACAAAATCTATAATGCCATTAAAAATAGTTTTAATAGCTGCAATCTTATTAGATATATTTTGAGAAAATCCATTTATAATATCACCAAAAGCTCCAAATCTTTGTGACCAGTCTATTGCAAATACATTTGAAAGCCATTCTAATATTCCACCAAAGATATTTTTAAGGCCATCTCCAATTCCAGCAATAAGATCCTTAAATCCAGAAAATATTTTTCCTAGTCCACTAAAAGCTTTATCCCAATCTCCTGTAAAAATACCAGTCAAGAAATCTATTACTCCAGAAAATATATCTACAACAGCATTGAATACGTTTGCAATAAACTCTTTAAAACTTTCCATGATTGATTTTAAAAAGCCAAAATCTTCTTCAAATCCTACAGAAAAAATTTCTTTTAAAAATTCACCAAATGCTTCAAAAAGTCCTTTAATCGCATTCCAGCATTCTGTGACTTTATTCCTAAATTCTTCATTAGTATTCCATAGATGCATAATTATAGCAATAACAGCTGTTATCACTCCTATAATAATTAAAATTTGTCCGCCAATTCCACCTAAGAATGAAATTAAAACT
>JAFUWA010000056.1 GCA_017477355.1 Clostridia bacterium | reverse complement strand
TCAAGTATCTTTTGCCTTGCGCCTCTAATATACTTATCCTCAATTGACATATCAATTAATTCACATCTTTCCCTAATAATCTGATCATTGACTTTAACTTTAGAACCATTTTTATCTCTTACACTCAAGTTAAAGAAACTTTTGAACCACGCTCCTACGCCTGTTGATCCATTTCTTAAATAATATTCTCTACGAGCTTCTTTTCTATGGAAATAACCAACATTATATGGAGTTGGCATATCATAAGTTCCTGTTGCTTTACCAACTAATGCCGTTACTCCAGCAATACTAGCACCAATTGCTACTTCAAGTGTTCTAAATGGAATAGACACAATTCCCCCAATATTAGCAATTGTCGTTCTTAGTATATGTCTTTTTCCATCAGCTTTTTTATCGTATGGAGTCCATCTAAGAAAGGCCCCAACGGCATCTTTAAATGTTAAATTCTTCTTACTTTGGTTTGTTCTTGATCTCATAGCTGATCCACCCGTTAATGCAAGAGCTACCGTATCTTTAACATCAAAATGTGCGCTATTATAATTCTCAACATAATCTTCATCTCTTGCATATTGCATTAGCAGACGTTTTTGCTCTTCTTCTAATGCTCTCTTTGCATCGGCTAAGTCTGCATTTGAATGTGAACCTGAATATGTAACATTTTGAATTCTTCTTATTTTTTCTTGAATTTGCTCATACCTTGCATTTCCATATACCTTAGCGATTGTTTCTAAGGCAACTTCACGTGATATATGTCCGTTTTCCGATTCTTCAAGAATTGCTTTTATAGCTGCCCTTCTTTTATTTCTGTCTTCCCATGATTCAATTTGCATAAATTCAAGATCTTTTTGCTTTTCAGCACCAGTATATGATGGATCTAAAATATCATATTGATATGCAATATTTATAGGTGGCGCACCAGGAATTTGTATTGTGTCACTCCCCCCATTCTTTTGCAAGTGACTTTTAAATCTCTTCCAACGTTCCTTGTATTCACGTGCACCTTCTCTACTTCCATGGAATTTCATCTCAGCATCTTTATGTCTTAATACTTTTTCTTCATCAATTCTTCTAGTTGTATCTGCATCAAATTCATCAATATATGTTTTTCTTGAATCAAAATCACCATTTTCATATCTAGCAATAAGATCTTGTTCAATTCTTAATATTTCAAGATTTTCTTTGAAAATTCTTCCTTTCTCAGTATTTACATCAATTTGATTTTCTAATCTATTCGCTACATCTGATATAGCATCTATAAGGCTTTTCATTTCAGAAGGTCCTGTTGGTGTTGATAAATCTATGTCCGGAGCTGTTCTAATTACTTCTTCATTTGCAATACTCGTAGTACTTCCATCTACATCTGTATATATAATCATGTTATTTTTAGCATCGTTCAGTTTTTTCTTGATTTCTGCATAGTGAGTTAACAATTCATTTTCTCTCTGTGCCCTTAAAGCTGCAGCTTTACTTCTTGATGACGTAGTATTACTTGAATCTAAAAAATCATCTATGTTTGCACCAAAAGTAGAGATATCTAATCCCATAGATACCAAATTATTGATTTTTTGTTTTAATAATGATTGAACTGAAGCAATATTGCTATTGTTTCTTGCTGCAAGTACAGTATCTGTTGGGTGACTATTAATCTCAGCAACCCAATCTTCAATTCTTTTTAATAATTTTTCAATTTCTTCCAATTGAGTAATATACGTATTTTCAAGTTCAATAATTGTTCTTCTATCAACCTTTGGTGAAACTGAAGAATCAAAAAATAGTTGCTCTATTATAAAATCATATTTTCTTTTTTCTTTTTGAAGTTCTTCATTTCTCTTCTCGGCATCTTCTCTTCCAGCTTCAAGAGCTTGTCTATATTCATCCATATTTGGATCCTTTATAATTAGCTCTCTTCTAATTAGTTCAGTTTGAAATAATTCTTTAGTTGCAGCAATAAATACATTTTTTAATCCCTCAAATGCTGCATCTCCTGATAAAGAACTTTCTCTGTTTTTTATTTCAGATTCAAGCAATTTATATACTTCATGAAAATTATGGTCAGGAGCATCAACAGCTGAATTAATTCCAATACCAGAGTTAGCATCTAACTCCATTAATATATCATTTATTATTTTTTCAGCTTCAGCATAATTACCATTATCAATATATGTTGCAAACGCACTTCTGATATCATCCATTTTATGATTTATTGTATCTAAATTGATATCCACAATCAATCAACCTCCTTGTTTATACTAATTCGATTAATCTTGCTTTTATTTTATTTATTAACTCATTATATCTTAGTAATTGTTCAGTAGTAGCTCTCTCAATATTCTCATCAGTCATCAAAGAATTTACTTTTTCAAGTGCTTTCAATAGTTCTTCAACATTATTATCCATAATTTTCCTCCTATGTATTTTACAATTCCATATCGTTATTTTCATCCTCATGTAATAAATCATTGTTTATTACTTGTTTATTATTTTTGTCAACAACAGACTCATGTGTATATCCTTTTTTCTTTCTTATGTCTGTAATCTCATTTAGTGCAACAGTTCCCGCTCTATATAATGTTTCTTCATATGCAGCTCTCTCTAAATCGTCAACTAATTTACTTTTATCAACAGAATCAGCATCCCATCCTTGCTCTTTTCCTGCGCTATACAAAGTATGTTGAATTGCAGCTGATTGTTTTATTCTACTGAATAGTTGTTCAATTTTAAACCTTTCTGCAATGTCTGGGACAATTTCTTCATAGTCTTTTCTCATTTGAAGCTCTATTGCGCTTTCCTCTCTTGATGCGAGTATTTTTCGTCTAGCATTATATTTTTTCCATAACCTTCCTGGTGCAAAAAATCTAGTAAATCTATTACCGATATTTAAAACCTCAAGAGCATGTCTCTTTGCAGCTCTTGATTCATATTTTGCATCTATTGCAATTAATTCTTTTGATTCATCATATCGTGCTTTTTGTAAAAACTCTTGTCTAGTTGCCACATCAGTTGGAATATCCATAACTTCTTCAGTGTATGGGTTTCCTGTACTTGGATCTATATCCAGTTCATATCTTCCATTAACAACAATATAGTTTCCATTTGTATCTCTTTTTCGTTTAGGTATACATTGTCCGGTCTTTAATCTTACTTTGGAGTCATTAATTCTCTTTGTTAATTCCTCATAATGTGCAACATTTTCTTTTCTTAATTGCATTAATCTTTCTTCAGTAGCAATCTCATTATCTATTCCTTGAGTTAAGCTTCTTTGCTTTCCTATTAGGTACTTGTCAACAGCATCTCTAGCTGCAGCACTTACACTATCATCAGGATCCATAACACCATCAAATTTGCTTTTTATTTCAGGACTTATACCAAGTTCAATCAAGTCTGCTGGTTGTAATCCCGCAACAACATTTTTTAAATTCTCATACTCACTACTTAAAGTTGTTGCAATATGTACTTTTATTATACTAAATGTGCGCGAGAACATAGCAGGCTTCGTTTCCCAATCCTTAATCATATCTTTATCTAATCCAGGAAAATTACAATCTAGTATTTTCTTACCAAGGTATTTCATATTCTCTTGTAATTGGGCTATCTGTGCCTCATATTCACTTTTTTTACTTGGATCAGCAATTATTTTTGCCTTTAAATCCTGAATTTTATCAAATCTATCCTTCGCAAGCTCTACAATGGCAATTCCATCTTTGCATGTTTTTATTCTTGTTATACTGCTTTTAGTTGTATAATCTCCACTCGTAATAGTAGTATTTTTTCCAAATGTATCTTCAAATTTTTCAACTTGCTTTTTTTGTTGAGCTCTCAAATTATCTATTTTTCTTTTACTTTCGTCATTTGCTTTATCGGCTTGTTTTTTAAATTCATCAATTGAAAAACCTCTATTTGCAAGAGTCTCAAGAAGTCTATTTTGATTAAATATTGCCGTTAAATTCTTATTTAATTCACTTCTCACAGCATCTCTATCCGTATTTGCTCCTGGATTTGCTGTATAATCAGCTTTAACTTTTCCAACAACATGATCTGCAATGTCATCAACAAATATTTGTTCTGTGTTAGTGCCATCTGTTACTTCAATATAATTTCTTCCAGGTTGATTATTACTACGTCCGCTACTTACTATTATTTTTCCAGCAACTAAAAAGTCATTAATACGTTCAATTGCATCTCTTAATTTTGCATAATCACCATTGGCAAGGGCATTATCAAATTCACTAAGAAATGTCCCAATATTATTTTCATTTAAATCTGTAGCAACAATATTACTTAAATCCATACTTCTTTTATCAATCTATATAGATTGAACCTCCCCTCTAAAATATTATTTATTTTTTTTGGCGTTTATTTTCTCAGCTGATAACATTAATGCCGCTAATTCATCTACCTTAACGAGATATTCTGCAAGTTGTTTTGCAGTTGCATCCTTAAATCCAGATTCTTTTAACGCCTCTATTTCATTATGTATTTCCTTGATTTGTTTTTCTATGTCAATTTTTTCCATAAAATTAACCGCCTTTCCGATAATACTTAATATTATTATTTTATCATTTAAGTATTTAAAATGCAATACTTTTAATGTGTTCACATAATATTTTTTTATATTTGTTGATTTGCGATTAATTTTGTGATACAATATAACTTAGTTTACATATTATCATAAGGAGTGTTTGTAAATTTATGAAAAAAACAAATCATTTGTCACCTCAAATTACAAGCTTAAAAATTCTATCACCAAATGAAATTTTAGGGACGTTTAAACCACATATTGTAATTGATCGATCTGGTAATAATTATACCTTACTTGATAAAGATTTACATGAAATTGATACGATAAAACAAATATCTGCATTTAATATATTTACACATTCAAGAAAATTAAAATCCTTTAGAAAACAACTAAAGAAAGATTTAAAGAAATATAAAAAAACGTGTAAGTTATTGGGTAAGGAAGTGGATCATAATTTCTTAAAAATGCATAAAGATATTCTATACTATTTAGATTTATGTCCAGATGCTGATTATTGTATACTTGAGTTGATAAGAAGAAATATTACTCATATGAATATTGGTTATTCAAATTATCAGACTGCATGTGCTGAATATTTGCATGAACTCGCAAAACTTACCGATGGAGATCCGACACTTATGCCTGTTACTATAAATTATGCAACAATAAATAATAGGATATCATCAAAACATAAATACATTTCAAACTCTTTTATATCTTATTCAAATGATTGCGTTAGCGACTTTATTGATATTTTCAGACAATTGCACTCAAGAAATTCAGCATATTTAAGATGTCATAGTTATTTTGAACCAGATTATACTACTGATAATCTTGAAAACTCTAAATATAATCGTGTAAAAAATGTATATTCTGAACATGAGGAAGATATAACTAGATAAGGGTGATGTTTTAAACATCACCCTTATCTTTTTATTACCAATTTATTAATTTTAGCTTTAATATAGCTCTCCAACTTTTCCATAAACTCTGCCGCTTCAATTTCTTTTTTGGCAACCATATCTAAACCTTTTTCCCAACTAGCAGTTAATTTTGGGTTAAGCATATCTGGCATCGATCCTTCCACAACATCATAAATAGCCTCACCTTTTTTTGTTGGAGTTATTATTTGTGTCTTGCTATTTATATTTATGTATTTTATTCTTTCAAGTTTTTCTATAATTCCACCTCTTGTCGCACTAGTACCAATACCAGCACCTTTTATTTGTTCTCTTAGCTCTTCATCTTCAATAAGTTTTCCAGCATTTTCCATTGCTAGAATTATAGATCCAGAATTATATCTTGTTGGTGGGGATGTTTCGGCACTTTTTGTTTCATAGTTTATTACATTAACTTCTGAGTTTTTCTTAAGTTTTGTTAATATATCTAAATTT
>JAFUWA010000055.1 GCA_017477355.1 Clostridia bacterium | reverse complement strand
AAAGAATATAGAGACCCGTTTAACGGGTCTTAAAAAAACGCATGCGTCGAAATAGCTATGCGTCTTGAGACGCTGCTAGTAGAAGAGCCTTATAGGCGATATTAGTAAAATACCCCTAGCTAAGCTAGGGGATTTTTATTTGCAAAAAAGAGGGAAAAGTGGTACGTCCCATTTTCCCTTTAAAATCGAATCACCCCGTGGCTTTGGTAAGCCACGGGGTAGGGGTTGATTCTTAGCCCACAGGGGCAGGTTCTGTTTCTGTTTCCTGTACCGGCCATTCAGGCAGGAAGAATGAAATATAGGAGTATCCAGTGCTGATCGCCCATCCGTTTTCAGCTTTGATCATCAGAGTGATCTGATGTCCAGCAAACTGACTTACGTCGAGATTTGCCAGCCAGTCGGTTTCAGGATTTGCGCAGACAGCAAAGCTTCCGCCGTCATATCCGTCAACCATGCAGACCTGAATGAACACCCTTGCAGTATCGTCCGTATTGGGCGTTACTGTGATAGGAAGTCCATTAGTCAGCATGGAAGTCGGAAGAGTAAAGCGGTTTTGCTGATCTGCAATAGCCTGTTGCGCCTCAGATTCGCTTCCATAGGTCTGGAAAGCAGATCCATCGACATATACCGTACCATTGGGGATTCCCAAGGTCTGTGCAGTCTGCGTGTTCGGGTCTCCAGTCTGAGCCTGCTGATTGGGATTGCTGACATTTACCGCAAAGTAATGCGTATCAACATTCTCGCTAAGCCTTTGGCCAATCAGAGATCCATCGCCACCAACCATCACTTTTACAAGAATGGTTGTTCCATCGCCAAGACCATCAAGATTCAGCTCATAGCTGTTTCCGTTGGTAGTGGTAAGAATATTGGCGGGAGTGCCACCAATAGAGGCAGAGACATCGATGTTTCCACTTCCGGATACCTTCAGGGTAGCTTTTCCAGCGTTCACGGTTACCTGGTTGGCTTCGGCCTCGCTCTCGGTATCAAATACGCCGATTCCATTGCCTTCCAAGGTGATGACGCCCAGCTGACCAGCAGTCGCAGCAGACGGATTGTTCCTGGTCAACTGATTGCTGATGCCGGCAAACGGCTTCACAACCAAGATAACCACAATCAGTATGATAGCGATAACTACTACCAGCAGTGCCTTCCAGTGACGGGAGAAAAACCCCCTTCTTCTAGCTCTTCTTCTACGTGCCATGATATCAACCTCACTTTCTTTCCCCTTAACACTTTCATGGGGAACGTTCGGGCTTTTTACAGCCGTTGCCTGTTACGCTCGATTGGAACAACCCCTCGTTCCAACGCATATTAATTATACCAGAAAAAATGAATTATGTAAAGTTTTTGGAAAAATGGATAAAAATAGTCTTTTCAATTTCATAACAAATACGTTAAAAGGGTTGAAAAAATTGGAAAATGTTATATAATAGTAATACATTACGGAAAGAAGGGTTTTAGAAGAAGTAAAAATGAGAAAAAATATAGAAGAGTTTGAAAAAGAGATAGGATATACTTTTCATAATAAAAAGCTTTTAGAAAATGCACTAACACATACTTCATATGCTTATGAGCATGATGTAAAAAGTAATGAAAGATTAGAATATTTAGGAGATAGCATATTAGAGTTTGTTAGTAGTGAGTGGTTGTTTATTAATTACGATAATTTAACAGAAGGAGAAATGACTAAAGTTAGAGCTACTGCAGTTTGTGAAAATAGTCTGTTTGAAATAGCTAAAAAGCATAATTTTAGTGATTTCTTATTTTTAGGGAAAAGTGAAAAAGCAAATCATAATATCAAAAAGGCAATTTTGGCAGATAGCGTAGAGGCTGTGATTGCAGCAATATATTTGGATTCTGGGTTAGGACCTACAAAGAAATTTATTATTGATAATTTAAGAGAAACAATAGAAAATGCAAGCCATCATGCAGGCGATAAAGACTACAAAACAGTTTTACAAGAAAAATTGCAAATCCATGGTGATGTAAAAATTGCCTATACAATTGTCAAAGAAGAAGGGCCAGATCATGACAAGAAGTTTACTGCTAAAGTGGAAGCAGATGGAAAAGAGCTAGCTTATGGAAAAGGAAAAAGTAAAAAATTAGCAGAAATGGATGCAGCATGAATTGCATTAGAAAATCTTTAGTATAAGGAGGTGTTAAGCTTGAAAAAACAATATATTATTCCAATATTTGTTCCACATTTAGGATGCCCAAATGATTGTACATTTTGTAATCAAGTAAAAATAAGTGGAGAACAAAAACAGGTAACAGCTAATGATGTAAGAGATACAATTGATTATTACTTGAGTAATTTTAAAGAAAAGAATACCTATAAAGAAGTTGCTTTTTTTGGTGGTAGCTTTACCGGAATTGATGTTGAAAAGCAAAATGAATTATTAGAAGCAGCATATGATTATATTAAAGAGAAAAAAATTGATGGAATAAGAATTTCTACAAGGCCTGATTATATTGACAAAACTACATTGAAAAGATTAAAGAAATATAAAGTAAAGACGATTGAACTTGGATGTCAATCTTCTAATGATTTTGTTTTGAAGAAAGCAAAACGTGGACATACTTTTGAAGATATTAAGAAAGCATCTAAATTGATTAGATGGCATAGATTTAATCTTGGCCATCAAATGATGATTGGAATGCAAGATAGCAATGAATTAGATGATTTACAAACAGCCAAAGATTTAGCTAGATTAAAACCAAAAATGGTAAGAATTTATCCAGTTTTGGTTATTAAAGGAACAGAACTAGAAAAAGAAATGCAGGAAGGCAATTATGAGCCTTTAGATTTAGAAAAAGCAATTGAAAGATGCAAAGAAATTACCTATTTATTTAATAGCAAGAAGATTAAAGTTATTAGAATTGGACTTCAAACAACAGATACGATTTGTAGCCCTGAAAAAGAGGGAAGCGAGGTTGTCGCTGGGCCATATCATGAAGCTTTTAGACAATTGGTAGAATCAGCAATTTATTATGATATTATTGTAAATAAGATTAAAAATGTAAACATGACAGTGAAAGAAGTAGAGATTAGAGTTAATCCACAAGATGTGAATAATGTTGTTGGTTATAAAAGAGAAAATATCTTGAAGTTAAAAGATGCTTATGATGTAGATGTAAAAATCGAACAAGATATTAAATGTCAGCCAGGTAAGATAGAAGTAAAGCCTTTGAAAAAATATAAAGAATTTCAAGATGATGATGAAGAAATTTAGTGTTTTTGAAAGATAGAAAGGAATTAAAAATGAATGGTAATAGAGTAATAGATGTTTCTAATTATGCCAGAAAATCTCCTGGTGTGTCTGATAATTATATGAAATCAATTATGGGCATTATCCAAATTGGACTTTTAATATTATCAATCGTTTTATTTATAAAATTCATTAAAAATATAATTCAAAAGAAAAAAGCTGGATTTATTCTTTTTTGGTCGGTTCTGCTATTTATGATTCATATTATAATAGGATTTTGGTTAGCATCTTTAGAACCTATATCTATTATGGTCTTATAAAAAATAACCTTTTAAGGAAGTTCCTTAAAAGGTTATTTTTGGCTCGGGTGGTTAGATTCGAACTAACGCATGTCGGAGTCAGAGTCCGATGCCTTACCGCTTGGCGACACCCGAATTTATTAACATATTTATACTAACACAAATTTATAAAAAAAGCTAGTGTTTTTCAAAATATTTATAAAGTTCTAAAATATCGAATTTTAAAAATTGCTATATTTTAGAATAGATAGATTTTATTGAAAAATGGTTGAAAAATATTCATTTTGATAGTATAATATATTCTAGGTTTTTTATATTAGAATTTTAGAGGTGATAGTTATTTTAGTAGCAGTTGCAGGAATTACAGGAATTGGAAAATCCTTTTATAAAGACAAATTAGTAGAAAAACTAGGATTTGAGAAAATAAAAATTTTAACAACTAGAGAACCAAGAGCTGGAGAAAAGAATAATGAAGATAAGATTTTTGTTTCTCAAGAAGAATTAAATCAATTAGATAAAGAAGGAAAAATTGCTTATCGATTTGAAATGCTTGGAGTAGATTATGCTTATACAAAAGAAGCATTATTTTCTGATAAGAATACAGTTTTTGAAATGCATTATTGGTGTATTAAAGATTTTAAAAAGATTTGTCCAGAGATAAAGACAATATATCTTTTGCCAAAAGACCTTAATATCCCAAAAGAAATGTTGAGAAAAAGACATTTGAAACCAGAAGTAGAAGAGAGCAGATTAAAAGAAATAGATGAACATTTAGCAAGGATGACAAGTGATAAAGAATTGCTTGGCATGTTTGATTATGTACTATATAATGACTATGATAAAAAGTCAGAAGAACAAGTAATAAAATTAGTAAGCAAAATGATAGGAGAAGAATAATGACATTTAAGAAATTCTTTGTACCAAATGAAAATTTTAAGAATATGATAAAACAAGCTCTTCCAGGGAAAAAAATAGAAAAATTAGATTTAATTTCTACAGGATGGACGAATATTGTTTATGAGGCTAAAACAAAAGATGGAGAAAGCTTCTTTTTTAGATTCCCAAGAGATAATTTTTGGGGAAGAACAATTGTAAAAGATTGTCAATTTGCAAAGTATATTCAAGGAAAGACAACTTATCATACAGCTAATTTGAAACTATTAGAAAATGATGAAAGAAATTTCAGTATGCATCAAAAGGTAGAGGGGCAAGCTTTGACTGATAAAATGGACAAATTGAATAAAGAGCAAATAGATCAATTGTCTTATGAAATTGCAGATTTTATGTATCAATTACATAGTATGAATTATAAAAAAGAAGAAATTTTTTCTTGTGACAACATCGGATTGGATTTAGTAGATTTCTTAGATGAATTGATTGGATTGCACTTAGATGCGAGCTCTAGAAGATTTTGGAACTATAATGAATTTAAGCATAAGGATAACAGTTGCTTAGTTCATGGAGATTTCAATCCTGGAAATATTATTATTGATGAAAATAATCATATTGCAGCAGTAATTGATTTTGGATTTGCTGGTTTTGGGAATAAGTATTTTGATATTAGTCGTATTATAGGAAGATTACCTGCAGACTACAAAGAGCCAATTATTAGACATTATGAGGAAATTTCTGGACAAAAATTAGATTATGATATGCTAGAAACAGAAACAAAAGTATGGTCTGATATTGATAATGGTTATATCAAATATATGAAAGGTATTGGAATTTATAAATAATTTACCATTGATAAAACCAAAATTTTATAATAAAATAAACTAGGAATAAAAAATGAAAGAACAAAAATATATCATTGAAAATCAAGAATCTTTTGAGTTAGAAGATATTTTTGAGTGTGGTCAATGCTTCCGATGGAATAAACAAGAGGATGGAAGTTATATTGGTATTGTAAAAGATGCAGTTATCAACGTTCAAAAGAAAGAAGATAGAATTGTTTTTTCTGGAGTGAGTCAGAAAAGTGATTTTAAAGAACTAATTAGAAATTATTTTGACTTAGATACTAACTATGATGATCTAAAGAAGAAACTTTCCCAAATGGATAAGCATTTAGAAATTGCTACAAAATTTGGAAAGCGGAATTAGAATTTTAAATCAAGATTTATGGGAATGCATCATCTCTTTTATTATTTCAGCAAATAATAATATTCCAAGAATTAAAAAGATTATCGAAAAGCTATCTTATTGTTATGGAAATAGGATAGAATGGAATGGAAAGAATTATTATACCTTTCCAAATCCAGAAGCTTTATCAGAAGTGACAGTGAAAGAATTTAGAAGCCTTGGACTTGGCTTTAGAGATATTAGAGTTTTTCAGACAATTCATAAAATTTTGACAAGAGAATTTGATATAGAAAATTTTCAGAAAATAAAAGATACGAAAGAAATGAGAAATAAATTGCTAGAATTGAATGGTGTTGGACCAAAAGTCGCAGATTGTATTTTATTATTTAGCATGAAAAGATTAGATGTTTTTCCAATTGATGTTTGGATAAGACGTGTTATGAATGAATTTTATATTCATAATGAAAATGAAGAGAGAGTCAGTAAGCAAGAAATAGAGATAGTTGCCAAAGAGAAATTTTGTGGAATGGAAGGATTAGCTCAACAATATTTATTTTATTATAGAAGAAGTAGTTAATAGATTTCAGAATTTGAAATTTAGGAAAGGAAAAAAATGAGAAAGATAGGTTCATTTTTTCTAACAATATTTGTTTGTTTAGTTATTATAGTATGTGTAGTGATTTCACTTGATTTAACAGGTGTTATAAAAATGCCAGCAAAATGGAGTTTAAAAACGTATTTATCTTCAAAATCAATTATAACTCTAGGCGTTGCAGAGAAAGTTTACTATCCGGATTATGAAGCTACTGGTTTAAACGCTGAGAACAAAGTAACTCAAGATATGGTTATTCAAGAACCAGTAACTACAGTAACAGAAACACAAGGGCGAGATTTAGAAGAAGAGTTAAATCAAGAAGCTTTTGCTCAAATACGTGATACTATGAATGGAAATACAGCACAAGTTGTTACTCCTGACTATAATGTGACAGATAATAGTTTTTTCTATACACAATTAGATACATATGGAAAAACATTTTATAGTAGATTATATGCAAATCTTGATAATTTAAAAACAGGTACATATAGTGTAGATTTTGGAGCTACATTTAATGAATTATTGCAATTAGCAAATGGTGATGTTATTTTAACAAATGCATTTCAATTATCAATTAATGCATTATTATTAGATCATCCAGAAATATTTTATTTAGATGTAACAAAAATGTATATGTTCACAGAGTCAACAACTACATTTTCAGGAACAACTTATAGAATTTCAATAGGACCAGATGGAGATAAAAGTTATTTGTTAGAAGGATTTAATGGCTTAGACGATGTCTATATTGCAGAAGATAATTTGAAAACAGAATTATACACAATTACTTCTGGAATGAGTGGTAGTACTTATGACAAAATATTACAAGTTCATAATTATCTAATAGATAATATTGAATATGATTCTTCAAGTATGGATTTAGAAGTATCTCATACACTTTATGGTGCTTTAATTAAGAAAGTTGCTGTTTGTGATGGATATGCTAAGGCATTTAAATATATTTTAGATAATTTAGGAATTTCATGTGTTGAAATTTGCGGGATTGCTCAAAATTCATCAGGTGTTACTGAGAGTCATGCTTGGAATGATGTCTTATTAGATGGAAAATGGTATGCAGTTGATGTTACTTGGGATGATCCAATTATTATTGGAGGAAACGGAAAATTAACAAATGAATTGAGATATAGTTATTTCTTAAAAGGCTCAGATAGCTTTTATAGCACACATCAAGAAGATGGATATATCGTAAGTAATGGAAAATTTGCATATCCAGAAATTAGCACAGTGGCTTATTATTAATAACGGAAAAAGAGGGAATATGATATTCTCTCTTTTGAATTATATAAATGGAGGAAAAATGTTAAAACTTGTATATGGAAAAAGTGGAACAGGAAAAAGTACCTATTTATATCAAAGCATAAAAGAAAATTTTGAAAAAGAGAAGATTTTTTTAATTGTTCCAGAACAAAGTAATTTAAGAGCAGAACAAAAATTGTTTGAATATTTAAAGACGACTTCTATTTTCAATGTTCAGGTTTTGACATTAAGTAGATTAGCAGTTAGAGTTTTAGAAGAGATTGGAGGAGATAATGTAGCTACGCTAAATCATTCTTCTAAGGCGATGGTAATTTATGATATTTTAGCTAAAGAGAAAGATAATTTGCATTTTTTAGGAAAATCAGATAAGAATATAGAAATTATTTCTAATATGATTACAGAATTCAAAAAACACAATATCACTTTAGATGTATTAGATTATGTAGAAGTAGATGATACATTAACAAGATTAAAATTGCAAGATATGAAAAGAATTTATCAAAAATATTCAGATAAATTACAAGGTAATTTTATTGATGAGAATGATGTATTGACTAAAATTTGTCCTAAAATATTGGAATCAAGCATTTTTGAAAATGCGTTAGTATATATTGATGATTTCTTAGGATTTACTCCTCAAGAGTATCATGTTTTTGAAAATATTTTAAGAAAAGCAGAAAATGTCACAGTTACAATACCGGCAGATACTTTAGAAAGAGGAGAACAAGAAACAGACATCTTTTATTTTAATAAGATTTTTGCAAGCAAGCTAGAAGAAATTGCAGAAAAAAATGAAGTCGAAATTGAGACAATAGAATTGAGAGACAATAAAAGGATTTTTTCAAAAGATTTAAAATATTTAGAACACGCTTTTTGCTCTAGTGCTCCGGTTCCATTATATCAAGAAACTCCAGAAAATTTAAGACTATTTTTAGCCAACACTTCTTATTCTGAACTAGAATTTGTTGCAAATGAGATTTTAAAATTAGTAAAAGAAGAAAATTATCATTATAATGAGATTGCTGTTGTTTCGGGAGATTTGGAAAACTATAACTTGGAAGCAAAGGTAATTTTTAATAAATATCAAATTCCTATTTTTATAGATGATAAAAAAGATTTAAATCAAAATTTATTAATTAAATATGTTTTGGCAGTATTAGATATTTTTGCTAAAAATTGGTCTTTTGAAACAGTATTTAATTATATTAAATTAGGAATGATGTCAGAAATTTCAGAAGAAGAGATGAATCTTTTAGAAAATTATTGTAGAAAATGGGGAATTAAGAATTATAAATGGTTCAAACCTTTTGCTATCGAACCAAAGAATAATATTCAAGATAGACTAGAAGAAATCAGAAAGCTGATTGTAGAACCGTTAATAAGTTTAAAAGAAAATATTTCTAATCATAAAACTGCTGGGGAAATTACAAAACAGATTTATGAATTCGTATTAAATAATAACATTCCTGAAATTTTGAACGAAAAGTTGAGTAAAATAAATCATATAGAAATGACAAATGAATATAATACGAGTTATAAGATATTTATTGATGTTTTGGATAATATTGTTGCTATTTTTAGAAATCAAAAAATGACTTTTGAAGAATATAAGAATTTAATTCAAGTTGGATTTAGTGAGAGTGAAGTAGGAACAATTCCAGCAACACAAGATCAAGTTGTAATAGGGGATAGTAAGCGCTCTAGAAACAGTAATATTAAAGTGTGTTTTATTGTTGGAATCAATGATGGATTCTTTCCAACAATTAATAAATTTGAAGGATTTTTTAATGATACAGATAGAGAGCACTTAAAAGAAGCTGGTATGGAACTTGCTAAAACTTCTTTAGAAGCAATGTATGAAAACAATTTTGAAATTTATAATATTTTAGGGACACCAAGTCAAAAATTGTATTTATCCTATTGTTCTCAAAATAAAGATGGTAAAAGTTTAAGACCTTCTATTTTAATCAAAAAGATAAAAAGATTATTCCCAATGCTAGAAGAAAGTAGTGACATTATTCAAAAAGATTATGTTGTTACAAATCAAGAAGCAACTTTTGATGATAGTATTGCAGTCTATCATAATTTCTTAAATGGGGAAAAATTGACTGACGAATGGAAAACAGTTTTGAATTATTATCAAAAGAAAGAGAAGAAAAAATTTTCAAGAATAATAGATGCTGAGAATTATACAAATGTTGCAGAGACTCTTTCTAAAAAGAATATAGAAAAACTTTACGGAAAAAAATTTAAGGGAAGCGTTTCAAAATTGGAACAATATCGAAATTGTCCTTTTTCCTTTTATTTAAAATATGGCTTAAAATTGAGGGAAAAAGAGGAGTTTCAAATTCAATCCATAAATACGGGAACGTTTATGCATGAGGTAATTGACCACTTTTTTGAGAAAATAGAGGAGTTAGAAATTAGTGTAAAAGATTTAACAGAAGAGAAAATAAAAGAAATTGTCAGTGAGATTATAGAGGCACTATTAAACACTTCTGAATTTTATGTTTTATCGAGCACTTCTAAATTTAGAACATTAACAAGAAGATTAAAGAAGGTTGTTCTGGAGTCTATTCAATATATTGTATATACATTGAATAGTAGTAATTTTGAAATATATGGACATGAGATTGAGTTTGGAAATACTAATCAATTTAAGCCAATTGTTATGGAGCTAGAAGGTGGAAAAAGGGTTCAGATAGAGGGAAAAATAGATAGACTAGACATTGGAAAATTAGATGATAAGACCTATGTTAGAATTATTGATTATAAGTCTAGAATTCAAAGTTTAGATATGAAAAAACTAGAAGCAGGACTTCAAATTCAGTTAATTACTTATTTAGATGCAGTTTGTAAACAAGAAAATTTTGAACCTGCGGGAATTTTATATTCTGGATTAATTGATAGCAAGTTAAAACTTGCTTCTGGAAAGATGGATTTAGAAAAAGAAGAAGTAGAAGCGGCAATTAGGAAGAATTTTAAAATGAATGGTGTCGTTTTGGCAGACTATCAGGTTGTAAAAATGATGGATAACCACTTGAATAATGGAGTAACTTCTGATATTATTCCAGTAGGTATTACTAATAAAGGGGCGTTTGATTCAAGACGTTCTAAAATTTTAACGCAAGAAGAGTTTTCGGGATTGCAAGTGAAAGTTAATAACATTATTAAAGAGATTTCTAGTGAAATTTTAGATGGAAAAATTGATATCAGACCATATAGTTATAAAGATAAAACAGGGTGTACATATTGTGAATATAGTTCAATTTGTAGATTTAATCCAAATTCGAAAGAAAATTATTATTATTATATATCATGATAAAATTTGAGTTTTCATATTTAGATTGGATATGTTAGAAAGGAAATTGTGATGGAAAACATAACTCGTCCAACAGTGTTGGAAGTTGATACAAAGGCTTTTATGAAAAATATTGAAAATATTCAAAAGTTTGTTAGTAAAGAAACAAAGATAATGCCGGTTATTAAAGCAAATGGATATGGAACTTTTTTAAATACTAGATTAGATATTTTGAATCAGTTTGATATTGTAGCAATTGCAACAGTAGATGAAGGCGTTTTTTTGAGACAATTGGGATATCAAAAGGAAATTTTTATCTTAAATCAGCCTTATCAAGATGAAATTTCAAAGATTATTGAAAATGATTTGATTGTAGGAATTAGTTCAGATAGTTTTGCTCAAAAACTAGGAGAAACAGAAAAAGAAGTAAGAGTTCATATTGAGATTGGAACTGGAATGGGAAGAACGGGAATTAACCCTAGAAGAGCTGTAGAGTATTTAGAAAACCTAAGTTCTAATATTAAAGTAGAAGGAGTTTATACACATCTTTCTTCTGCAGATTGTGATGATGAATATACCAAAAAACAATTGGAATCATTTGAAATGGCAGTAGCGGCAATCAGAGAAAAAATTCCATTAAAATATGTTCACAGTCATGCTTCTAATGCAATTTTGAATTTTGCAGAAACAGGAAGTTATAATTTGGTAAGACCAGGTTTAATTATGTATGGATATCCATCAGATGTAGAAACTTGTAAAAAAATTACATTATATCCAACAACCAAATTTAAATCAAAAATTACATTTTTAAAAACAGTAAAAGAGGGAACAAGTATTGGGTATAGTAGGAGCTTTATTACAACAAAGGAAACGAAAGTAGCTACAGTACCAATAGGATATGCAGATGGATTAAGAAGGGGTCTTTCTAATAAAGGAGAAGTTGTAATTCAAGGAAAGAGGGCAAGAATTATTGGCAAGGTTTGTATGGATTCTTTTATGGTAGACGTAACAGATTTCGAAAATCTTGAAGTAGGAGAAGAAGTATATATTTGGGATAATGAAAATATCACATTAGAAGAAGTTGCAAAAGAATGTGATACAATCAACTATGAGATTTTGAGTTGTATTTCAAACAGAGTTCCAAGAGTGTTTATACAATAATTTTTAGAATTTTGTTGAGAATTATGATTTTATAAGACAGATGAGCACATTATTCTATGAGTCATACAAAGGTATTTCGATTAGAAAATGTGTGAAATCTAACGAAGTAAAAGCGAGTTTTCAGTAAAATGAATGGAGGAAAATATGGGAAATGATGAAGTTATCTTTGGGGAGAAAAATGGATTAAAGTATATGCAATTTAAAAAATTACTAGAATTAGGGGTCAATCATTTTTATACTTTAAAAAGCAATGGAATTGATTTTGCAACTGGTGGACCAATTGAAGAAAAAAGCTATCAAGTAGCTGCAGATGTGTTAGGCGTTTCCAGAGATAAATTGATGATTCCTAAACAAACACATACAGATTGTGTAAAATGTGTGGATAGCAGAACATCTCCTAATGATTTAAAATTTACAGATGGATTAATTACAGATGTCCATGGACTTGCAATATCTTCCAAAAATGCAGATTGTATTTTGCTTAATTTTTATGACCCTGTTAAGAAAGTAATTGCAAATATACATTCTGGATGGAGAGGAACTTATAAAAAGATAGCAGAAAAAACTGTTATAAAAATGATAAATAATTATGGATGTAATCCAGAAGATATTTGGTGTTTCATTAATCCAAGTATTAGAGTAGATCATTTTGAAGTAGATACAGACGTTATGGAATTGGGAAAAGAAATATTCGGATTTACTAATAGAACAGATGATTTTATCCAATTAGGAAGAATATTTGAGGGAAAGCAAAAATATAATATTGATACTGTTTTAATTAATAGAATTTTATTAGAGACTTTAGGATTAAAGCCAGAGAAAATTGTT
Source organism: Clostridia bacterium (assembly GCA_017477355.1). Taxonomy (GTDB): domain Bacteria; phylum Bacillota; class Clostridia; order TANB77; family CAG-508; genus Scatovivens. The sequence goes on along the minus strand of JAFUWA010000055.1, from coordinate 271 downwards.
GATTGTGAAATTTGTAGCGTATGCAATAAAGACAAAGTAGCATCAGCAAGAGGGGATGGGCAAGGATATACTAGAGCTATATCAATTATGATAATGCCAGAATAATAGAAAAAAGATATATACATAACAGTGTACTGAACCCAAAAAGTTGGACAGTATAAATTAGGCTACTAACTCGGAATGCTCTCTGTATTGAACAGGGGACATTCCTTTTAGTTTGCTCTTAATTCTTCTGTTATTATAATATTCTATATATTCAATTATATCTTTT
>JAFUWA010000054.1 GCA_017477355.1 Clostridia bacterium | reverse complement strand
TAATCCCATTGCTTCTTTCATTTGTCCTAATTTTGTAGCATCTGATGATCCTTTAGCTTGTGTTAATACTCCATTATCACCTACAACTAAAGAAATTGATACACCAGCTAAGATTAATAACACAATTATTGTGATAACTAATGCTACTAATGTAATACCTTTGTTTTGTTTTAACATACTTTTTTCCTCCTTATATGTTTTATATTTTTAAATTGTTGTCTATATTTAAGGTTCTTAAATATATCCAAAATTTTAAAGACAATTTAATTATTTTACCTTTGTTGAATTATAAAATGTTCCATCAGAAACTGTTGTTGTCGTACCTGTTCCTGTTGCAGCATTTCCATTTTGATTTTCTTCTTCTGTTACTTCGGCAAATGGATCTGATCTTCCTTGAACATAGTCTCCTTGTTGCTTATAAATAGCTAAATCTGTTTTAGAAACATCATATTCTTTTAAAACAATGTTTGTCTTCACTGCTGGAGTTGTTCCTGATGTTGAAGTTGTACTTAATGTTTGAGATGATAATAATTCTTGTGCAGCCTTTACATCACTTAATATTTCTGTTGTTGTTGGTGCTGTTTCATATTCACTTGCTTTTGATACGGTTAATCCACTTGGAATGTAATCATATAGAAACAAACCAACACACATGATTGCAACTGCTCCCAGTGCGCAAACTAAGATAATATTTCTTAATGAATTTGTCATTTGAATATCCTTTCTTCTAATTTACAGTATTGTTTACAACCGTATTTGAGTTTGCATCTGCAGGTGTGGCTGCCTGATTTACTGTATTAGAATTTGTTGTATTTGATTCTGGACTTGATCCTTCTGGAGAAGGTTGTCCATTTTCACCTGGTCTATTAATACCATCTGATTGATAAATCACTCCTGTTCCAGCAGAATTTAAATAACTTTCACTATCAATTGGAACATCTCTTATAGTAAACACAGCAGAAACTCCACTATATCCGTTGTTATTTCCATTTGCCATAGCAAAATCATTTATTTCCCAACCTAGTTCAGCATCATTCTCTAAATCTGATATAAAATTAGCAACATTCATATATGGTCCTGTTACTGTAAATTTTAAATCAGCTAAGAAATAATTTAAAGTAGTTGAATTTGGGTCTACTGTAGAACTTGTCGTTAATTGATAAATAACATCTACTCCTTCTTTTTGACCATATGTTCCTAATTTAACTAAAAGAAAATCTACTTTATATTTTTCTTTATCAGAATAGATAATCTCTTCTAACATTTCTTGTTCTGATTCTCCATCTTTTTCATTTAAAACATCTGCAAGTTCTTCTAAGATGCTTTCATATTTATTTTTAGAAGTTTCATAATTTTTTATTGAAGAATTCAATCAACTTACTGCTGTATCATATTCTTCTTGATTCTTTTTATCATATACCGCAAGTTTTTTTGTTAATGCTTCAGACTTTGTTTCAATTGTTTCATAACTTGCAATATCCAACTTGTCATTTTCAATTCCTTCTGTAATCAAATAATAACCACCAATAAGTACTACGATTAAGCATATAAAAATAATTAATCTTTTCATTATGGTAAATCTCCTTCTATAATGATTAGAACAGTTCCACCACTTTTACTACCACTTGTTGATTTTACATCTGTTAAATATCCATACGTAGCAAGTGCTGCTCTAAAGTAACCCAATTGTTCATACTTTGAAGCTTGTGCTTCTATTACAATATGTTTCCCTTCGGTATTTCTTATAGATGTTACTCTAACTTGTTGTGGAATAATATAAACAATTCTATGAAGCAAATTTGGAATTGCATTTTTAGGAATTGAAATTTCCTCGAGCTCAGTTGGATTATTATAATCAAATTGACTAGAAGTTGTATTATTTTTTGCTGGTGGATTCTTAATGGCATCTAATGCACTATACATTTGATCATATGCTCTTTTTCCACTATCGATTGTTGTTGCTTGTTCATTAATTGTTCTAATTTGAGCATCTACTTTTGTCATTTCTGTATCTATTTGTGCAGACTTTTGATCTATCTGCTTCATAATTGTATTAGATGCTAATCCATACCCCAAAACACCGATTGCTAAACATATTGTTAAACGCAAAGCCATTTTATCAATTGCGTTCAATTCTTTCTTAGGATTTATTAAGTCCTTAAAAAATGCCATAACAGCTTTACTATCAAACTTGATATTTCCGCCGCTACTGCCTTTTCCTCTAAAATTCAAACTTTTTTCGCCATAGCCCAAACCATCTAATGCTAGAGCTGTTGCAGAATTCACTTCAATATATTCTTTAATAGGGAGTTTCACAGAAGCATTGTTTTCTAAAAAGAACGGTCTTAATAATTCTACCTTAGCATTTGGAATATATTCCTGAAAATATAAATCAATATTATTAATTGCAGTTCCCATACCTGTAACATAAATTTTTGTTATCTGTACATTAGAAATTTCTGTAAGCTTTTTAATCTCTGTTACAATCTTATATAAAGTAGGCATAATACTTTCTAAATGTTCATTATCTGCGACTTGCAAATCCTGCATATCTTGTGTATAAATTGTTGTATTTCTACAGCATTCATAAGACCTACTTAAGTCATTTTCAATTAGATTAATAGAATCTAATATTTCTCCCATTCCCTCTGGAATAATATCAATGTTATAAATTTCTCCACCAATAACCGTGGTTACTTTTGTGTCTTTTTCAATATTAACAATTAACACATTTTCATCATTTGGGCCCAAATCTAACAAGTTAAAAATACTTGTTGAAACTGGCATAACATTTGTAATTTTTGCATTTCCAAAATCTTGGATTCTTTTATGAATATTTTCCTTATTTGTTGAAATATGAATTGCTTTGTGTTTATCTGAATCTTCTCTACTATTTCTGTAAATTGTTCTAGAATCCAAAGAATCTTTATTGTATCCCTTTTCACCGCAAAAGTATTCGAAATCAACATCAACAAGTTTATCTCTATCTTTCTGATTTAATGAAGAAAATACTTCAAAATAATTATATAATTCGTTAGAAATATTGATACTAATCGCATCTTTAGCACTAAAAGTTTCTCTAATAATTTTTTCTAATGTTTGAACTATTTTGCTTTTCTCATAAAACTCAACATGACAGCTTTCAATTTTCAAAGCATCTTTATTCTTGTCAACCTTTGAATATTTAATTACATCATCCTCAATATAAATCCCTAAACACTTTGGCACGGTCTTTTTTTTCTCCTCAGTTTTTTATTTAGTATCCCAAAAGTTCATTTAAATATTACGCATTTGTACTTTTTATACATATAATTTATACATAATTTGGATGATAGTCAATATAGTTTACCAAAGTGTAATTTACTTGTAACGTTTTTGTAAAATTGTTGAAGTTTGAATCAAAATCACATTTTTTCACTAAAAAAACACATATCTAGCGTATAATTTTTAAGTATGGAGGAAACTTATGGAAAAATATTTAAATTTATTAAGTAAACAATACAAAAATATTAGTGAAGTAACCGAAGAAATTATTAATTTACAAGCAATTTGCAATTTGCCTAAAGGAACAGAATTATTTGTCAGCGATATTCATGGCGAATATGAAGCTTTTTTACATATTTTAAATAATGGATCTGGAATTATTAAAAGTAAAATTTTGGATATTTACAAAAATATATTACCAGAAGAAAGCATGAAAGAACTCGCTACCTTAATTTACTATTCCGAAGAAAAAATAGATTTAGTAAAAAAAGAACTTTATAAAAAAGGCGGAAATTTTAAAGAACAATTAGATGAATGGTATAGAATTAACTTATATCGACTAATCGAAGTATCCAGAAGTGTTAGTTCAAAATATACACGCTCTAAAGTAAGAAAAGCGCTTCCTAAAGGATTTGATTACATTATTGACGAGCTTCTTCATTTGCAAGGCGAAGGAAAAGATAAAGAACAATATTATAAACAAATTATTGAAAGCATTATTGATTTAAATCGTGCTGACAGTTTTATTGTTGCTATTTCAAATTTAATTAAAAGAATGGCAATCGACCATTTACATATTGTTGGAGATATTTATAACCGTGGCCCTGGAGCTGTTATCATTATGGATAAACTAATGGAGTTTCATAGCCTAGATATTCAATGGGGAAACCATGATGCTCTTTGGATGGGAGCAGCAGCTGGAAATGAAGCATGTATTTGTAATGTTGTTAGAATTTGTAGTAGATATGATAATATGCCAACACTAGAAGAAGGTTATGGTATTAATACGCGCCCTCTTTCCCTATTTGCTTTAGAAGCTTATCAAAATGATGACTGTCGTAATTTCTATCCTAGAAATTCTAGTGAAGATGCAAGTGATTATAGTAAATCTGATAAAATCGTTATGGCTAAAATTCAAAAAGCAATTAGTATTATTCAATTCAAATTAGAAGCAAAACTAATTATGGATCACCCTGAATATAAAATGAAAGATAGACTTCTTTTAGATAAAATTAATTACAAAAAAAATACGATTGAAATTGCTGGAAAAACTTACAAATTAAATGACAGAAATTTCCCTACTATCAATCCAGAAAACCCATACGAATTAACAGATAGTGAAAAAGAAGTTGTCAAAAGATTAAAAGAATCTTTCATCCACAGTGAAAAATTACAAAGACATGCAAGCTTTTTATATTCAAAGGGTAATTTATATAAAAAGTATAATGAAAATATTCTATTCCATGGTTGCATTCCAATTGATGAAAATGGCGAGCTAGAAGAAATCGAAGTTTTTGGGCAAAAATATAAAGGAAAAGCTTTAATGGAAAAAATTGAACAGATTATGAATATTGCCTATTTTGGAAGAGAAGATTATTTTAAAAACAAAGATGCTATTGATTATATGTGGTATTTATGGTGTGGCGAAAAATCCCCTCTTTTTGGTCGTACTAAGATGGCTACCTTTGAACGATATTTTATTGATGGTAAAGAAACACATAATGAAGGAAAAAATCTTTATTACAAATTTATTGATGATGAAAAAGTATGTAATAAGATTCTAAAAGACTTTGGTGCAGACTTAAATGAAGGCCATATTATTAATGGTCACGTTCCAGTTAAAGTAAAAGATGGTGAAAGCCCTGTTCATTGCGGTGGAAAAACGCTTTTAATTGATGGTGGCATGTCTAAAGCATATCAAAAGTCTACTGGTATTGCTGGATATACCCTATCTTACAATTCCAACGGACTAATGCTTGCTGAAAATGAACCTTTTACTAGCAAAGAAAAGGCTGTTCGCGAAGGAAGCGATATCAAAAGTCAAATTATTCTAGAAGAAAATGTAAAATCTAGAAAATGCGTTGGTGATACCGACATTGGTCTCAAACTAAAAGCCGAAATTAAAGATTTAAAAGAATTATTACAAGCATATCTAAATGGCTCTATCAAAGAAACTTTATAATTAAACCATCTAAAAAGCACTCTCTAAAAATTAAATTTTAGGGAGTGCTTCTTTTTAATTTTTTTGCATAATTATCAAAATCCAGTAAAAACTAACAAAAAATACGATTGGAGGAAATTTTTATGAATTGTAAAAAACATATAAAACTAACAGGAGTTTCTAATATTTCTTGGAAAGATGCCATTGTGCGTTCTATTCAAGATGCTAGTCAAACATTAAATAATTTAACTTGTGTTCAAGTTTTAGATCAAAGAGCAAAAATTCAAGGAGATAAAATTGTAGAATATTATGCAGACTTAGATCTAGAATTTGAAATTGATAAAACAATGCAAGGATTAGAACTACCTGCTGAAAATTTAGATGAATAATGGAGGTTATATGGAAGAACAAAATCCATTAGAAAGTAATAAAGCTTATCAAGAATATGTTGATAAAAAAACACCAAATTCTCCCTTATTCAAAAATTGCATTTGTGCATTTTTAGTTGGTGGATTAATTTGCGCACTTGGACAGGTTATTTTTGAGTTTGCCAAATCGAAAGGCGTTGACGAAACAACTTGTTATACCATTGTTTCTGTTTCATTAATTTTTTTAAGTAGTTCTTTAACTGCTTTAAATATTTTTAATCGAATTGGAAAATTTGCTGGTGCAGGTTCTTTAATTCCAATCACAGGATTTGCCAATTCTATTGTTTCCCCTGCTATGGAATACAAATCTGAAGGATATGTAATGGGAGTTGGAGCCAAAATGTTTACTGTCGCAGGTCCTGTTCTTGTCTATGGAATTTCCACAAGTATTATTGTTGGAATGGTTTCATTAATATTTATATAAAATCAAGAATATATAAGAAATTCTAATTAAACTCCACTAGCACTCTTTTGCTTATTCGTAAAATTATATATCCTTGATTAATGAAAGGAAAATAATATGAAAAAAATTGGAAATCAAAGCTATCAGCTGGAAAATAATGTTTCCATTTTAAATACCGCTTGTATTGTTGGTCCAAAAGAAAAAGATGGTCCTTTAGCCAAATATTTTGACAAATGTATTGATGATGAATTTTGGGGTGAAGAATCTTGGGAAAAAGCAGAAAGTAAATTTGTAAAAGAGACAGCAGAACTTGCTATTAACAAAGCAGGTCTTGCAGTCAAAGAAATTGATATGTGTTTTGCAGGTGATTTAATTAACCAATGTATCTCTTCTAGCTTTGGATTAAGAGACTTGAACATTCCTTTTTTTGGAGTGTTTGGTGCTTGCTCCACTTTTGTTGAAACAAATCTACTAGGAAGTACTATGATTGATGGTGGATTTGCACATAATATTCTATGTGCATGTTCTAGTCACTTTTGTAGCGCAGAAAAACAATTTCGTTTTCCATTAGAGTTAGGGAATCAACGTCCCCCTTCTTCCCAATGGACCGTAACCGCAGCTCGGAAGCACTATATTAACTAAAGATCGGAGCTGGACCATTCATTAAAACACTAACTCCTGGAAAAATTGTAGATATGGGAATTAAAGACGCAGCTAATATGGGAGCCGCAATGGCAGGAGCTGCTTTAGATACTCTTTGTACACATTTTAATGATACTGAAAGAACTCCTGATTATTATGATGCCATTTTTACGGGCGATTTGGGGTATATTGGAAAAGATATTTTAATAGATTTAGCGGGTCAAAAAGGATTTGATATTTCTCAAAACTATGAGGATTGTGGTGTTTTAATTTTTGATAAAGAAAAACAAGATACTCACTCTGGTGGTTCTGGATGTGGATGTATTGCAAGTGTGTTTAGTGGATATATTTACAATCAGCTATTATCAGGGAAATATAAGAAAATTCTTCTCATTGCAACAGGCGCTCTAACGAATGCACTTACTTCCCAACAAGGAGAATCCATCCCTGGAATTGCCCATGCAATTTCTATTGAAGCTTAAGAAAGGAAAAAATATGGATTATTATATGATATTAAAAGCTTTTCTAGTAGGAGGAACTATTTGCGTTATTGGACAAATTTTGATTGATAAAACAAAACTAACACCTGCAAGAATTCTTGTAACTTTTGTGACACTTGGTGCAATACTAGGTGGATTACGGAATCTATCAACGCCTAATTGATTTTGCTGGATGTGGTGCAACTGTTCCTCTAACTGGTTTTGGAAGTTTATTATCCAAAGGTGCTATTTCTGAAGTAAAAGATTCTGGCTTTATTGGAGCGTTTATTGGCGGAACAAAAGCTGCAGCAGCTGGGATTTCAGCAGCAATCTTCTTTGGATACATTGCTTCATTGGTTTCAAAGCCAAAAATAAAAAAACAATAAAAATGGGGAAAATGGGGACGTACCACTTTTCCCTCTTTTATTTTAAAATCAAAAAAGAGGGAAAAGTGGTACGTCCCCATTTCCCCCATTTTTATTTTGCTTGAAGCCAGTTCTTGCCTTCTTCTGCTTCTACTTTTAATGGAACTTTTAGTTTTGCAACATTTTCCATTTCACTTACTAAAATTTCTTTTACTCTTTCTTTTTCATCCATTGGAGCTTCTACTAAAAGCTCATCATGAATTTGTAAGACAACTTTTGATTTTAGTCCCTCTTCTTTTAGTTTTTGATAAACTCGAATCATGGCTATTTTCATAATATCTGCTGCTGTTCCTTGAATTGGAGTATTCATTGCAATTCTTTCTCCAAATTTTCTAACCATATAATTGTTAGACTTCAATTCTGGAATATATCTTCTTCTTCCAAACATTGTATCAATATATCCTTTGGCCTTGGCTTCATCTATAATATCTTCCATGTAATGTTTGATTCCTGAATAATGCTCTAAATATTGATCCATAAAATCTTTTGCTTCTCTTCTATTAATACCTGTTTGTTCTGCCAATCCAAATTCACTAATTCCATAAACAATTCCAAAATTAACAGCTTTTGCCTTACTTCTCAATTGTTTTGAAACATTTTCTACATCCACGCCAAATATTTTGGAAGCCGTAATTGTATGAATGTCCATATCTTCATTAAATGCTTCCACCATTGTTTTATCCTCAGAAATATGTGCTAAAATTCTTAGCTCAATTTGAGAATAATCGCTATCGACAAATATTTTTCCATCTGCAGGTTTAAATACTTTTCTAACTTTCTTTCCTAAATCTGTTCTCGTTGGAATATTTTGCAAATTAGGATCAGAACTACTTAATCTTCCAGTTGCTGCAACAGTCTGATGGAAATGTGTATGAATTCTTCCTGTTGTTTCATTAATATGTGGAATTAATCCATCTACATAAGTTGAATTCAATTTCATAATCTGTCTATAATCTAAAATCTTTTCAATAATTGGATGTTTATCTTTCAACTTCTCCAAAACATCATTATCTGTTGAATATCCAGTTTTAGTTTTCTTCACTACTGGAAGTCCTAATTTTTCAAATAAGACTTTTCCTAACTGTTGTGTAGAATTAATATTAAACTCTTCATCAGCCAATTTATAAATATCGATTCTTAATTCTTCTAGATTTTCTTTTAAATTTTCTCCAAACTTAAAAATTTCTCTTCTGTCCGCATACATTCCAATATATTGCATTTCAGCCAAAACTTCTATTAAAGGCATTTCTATTTCTTGGAATAATTTTGTAGAACCTATCTCCTCCAATTTTTCGTTTAAAATTTTAGGAAGTTTTGAAATACAATAACAATATAATTCGTTTTCCAAATTTGGTTTCTCTTCCTTTGGCTCATCAAATAAAGAAGCTTGCTCGTTTGTTTCTACTTGATTAAGACTATCTAAGTCCAAATTCAAATACTGAAAAGCTAAGTCTTTCATTTTGTATTGATTAGAATTTGAATTCAATAAATATGCTGCAATTTTCACATCATATTTCATATTCTCGGGCTCAATACCTGCTTGTTTTAATAAAATATAATCTTGTTTTTGCTCATATCCAATTTTTAAAATATTCTTATCTTCAAAAACCTTTTGAAACGCTTCCTGAAACTTCTCAAAATCTCCTGAATAAATTCTATTTTCAATCGCAAATTTTACACTTACAATTTTCTTATCGATAATTGTTCCTTCACTAGAATCTTTTAATTCAAAGTAATAATAGAATTCTTTTAGATTTTCTAGTAAAGCCACATCTTCTAATGTTGCAATTTCAAATAAATCTTTCATGTCTTTTACATTACTAGAAGAATCTTGGTCTAAAACATCTTTATCTAACTCAAATCTTGTAATATAACGATTGAATCTTAATTCTTTAAATAGTCTTAAAACCTCTTTTTTATTCCACTCTTTCTTTTCTAAGTCTGGTAAGATTTTCTCAATTGGGCTATCTACATCAATTGTTCCAAGGGTTCTAGAAAGATATGCAGACTCTTTTCCCTCTACCAATTTTTCTAAGGTCTTACCTTTTATCTCTGGATTCTTTTCGTCAATTGCTTGATAAACACCATCTATTGAACCGTACTTTTGAATTAAAGAAAGAGCTGTTTTCTCACCAATTCCGCTAACTCCCGGAATATTATCAGAAGCATCTCCCATAAGTCCCTTTACTTCTATCATTTGTTTTGGTTCGACGCCATATACTTCGAATACTTTATCTCTATCATAATAATCTGTTTCTGTCTTTCCTTGCTTTGTATGAGGAATCATGATTGTTGTTTTGTTACTTGCCAATTGGAAAGAATCTCTATCTCCAGTTAGAAGTTTTACTTCTAACCCATTTTCCTCACCAAACCTAGCTAAAGTTCCCAAAATATCATCTGCTTCATATCCGGGCATTTCATACAATTTAATATTCATTGCTTTTAAAACTTCTTTAATTAAGGGCATTTGCGCTTTTAATTCATCAGGCATTCCATGACGTGTTCCTTTATAATCGCTAAATAATTCATGTCTTTTAGTTGGTGCTTTTACGTCAAATGCAATTGCTAAATATTCTGGATTCTCCTCTTCTAACATTTTAAACATAATCGCTAAAAATCCGTAAACGGCATTTGTATATGTTCCATCAGCTGTCATGAGCATCTTACTTCCCATAATTCCATAAAATGCTCTATTTAAAATACTATTTCCATCAATTACAACTAACTTTTTCACTTCATCCTCCTAGAGGGAAAATGGGACGTACCACTTTTCCCTATTTTGCTTTTTAGGGAAAAGTGGTACGTCCCATTTTCCCTCTATTCAATTATAATCTTGCTTCCATTAATTCCTTTTTCAATCAAAATCTTCTTATCAATTCTTTCTTGCAATTCTGAAACGTGACTAATGATTCCAATTAATTTGTCATTTCCAGCAAGAGTATTTAATGTATTAATTGCTTGTTCTCTTGATTCTGAATCTAATGAACCGAATCCTTCATCAATAAACAATGTATCAACTTGTACTCCACCAGAGTAGCTTTGAATAATGTCTGATAATCCTAATGCTAAACATAATGCCGCTTTGAAAGCTTCTCCACCAGATAAACTCTTTACATCTCTTTTCTTACCATTATAATAATCTAAAACTTCTAATTCAAGTGCTATTTTATCTGAAATTCTAGAAGATGCCTCTTTTCTGAGTAATTGAAATCTTCCATCTGTCATTTTCATAAATCTTTTATTTGCCTCTTGAACCACCATATCAAAATAATTTGTTTGAATATATTGTTCGAAATTAATTCTTGTTTTTCCGGATAAATTCCCACTTGCTGTTCGATATAATTCATCTAACACATTATACTCTTTAATTGAAACTACGAGTTTCTCTGAAATTTTTTCTAACTTCGTAAAAGCATTTTTATTGTTTTCTAATTTCACTTTTGCTTTTGTAGCAATTCCTCTTTTTTCTTCAAGTATTTTCTTTTTCTCTTTTCGTTCTTCTTCTATCTTTTCGAAATCAATTTTTTCTATTGTTTTTGCCTTAGTTTTTAAATCTTTTTCTTTCTCTTCTTTTAAGACTTTAGCTTTTGCAATATTTTCTTTTATCGCTACTACTTTTTGATTTACTTCTTCCTGAAAGTGCTCAAAATCAAAACTCTCTATTCTAATTTTCTTTCCAGAAATCTCTTGAAAAGCAATATTCATCACCTCAAAAGATTTTTGATTTTTTTCTTCACCTTCTTCTAATTCTTTAGCAAGCTTTTTTCCCTCTTCTATGATATCGTTTTCAAACTTTAAAGCCTCTGTTAACGTTTTGATTTTAGAATTCAATTCTGTTATTTTTTCTTTTACAATATTTAACGCCTTTTGTTTTTCTTCTATTTTTTTCTTAAACGAATCCAATTCATCTTTACTTAATACACTCTTGCTTTTAGAAGCCGGATTTGGATGCTCTATACTACCACATACAGGACATGGTTTATTATCTTCTAATTTTAAAGCTAAAATACCAGCTTGCTCTCTGAAAAATTCATCTTCTTTCTCTAAATAATCTTGATTTTCCTTCTTGTAATTGTCAGCTTGTAACGTATAATCTTTAACATCCTTTTCATATTCTCTTTGTAATCTTACAATTTCTCTTAATTTTTGAATTCTCTCTTGTAATTGCTTATTTTTCTCTTCCTGGTCATGATAATTTTTTAGATTTTCATGGATTACCTTTAAATTTTGAGAATATTTTTTACTTTTCTTTTCTTCTTCTAAAAAATCATTCAAAGACTTTTCTAATGTTTGCAAAGATTTTTGCAAAGTATCTACTTCTTGCTTTGCATTCATTTTTTCTTTTTGATTATCTTCGAAATTTTTAAACTCTTTTTCAAATTCTTTTACATTTTTTTCTGCTTCATCAGATCCTTTTTTCTGAATTTTAATCTCATTTTCTAGTTTTTGTGTAACCTGTTCAATCAATAATTCATTGACATCTTTGCTTTCTATTTTTTCTTCTAACTCTAATCCAGAACTAATTGTTGCAAATGCAACTTTCAATTCTTGAAGTTGTTCTTTACATTCTTTCCATCTATTATTTAAGCTCAATGTAATTTTGTTAAAGATATCTGTATCAAAAACTCTTCTAAAGATTTCTGTTCTCTCACCAGTTTCTGCAAGTAAAATTTTCAAAAATTCTCCGCTGAGCAAGCATTGCAATTTGTTTAAACTGATTTTCTGTTACTCCCAAAATTTGAATTACTTGCTCAGTTACCGCTTTATATCCAGAATTTAAGGTTTGTCCATCACAGTCAATCACTGCGTCTCCAGCTTTAGTTGTTGTTCCGTCTTTAAATTTTTTGCTTTTTTCATAAGCTGGATTCCTTCTAATCTGATAGATTTTCCCTTTATGAGAAAAGGTTAGTTCCACAAAAGTATCTATATCGTTATCTGCGAAATTGCTTCTAAATAATCCAGCATTTCTATTAGAACCGCTTGCTTCTCCATATAAAGCAAATACAATTGCATCAAAAATTGTTGTTTTTCCGACTACCTGTATCGCCAGTAATCAAAAAAATTCCGGAAAGTTCCAATTTTTTCAAAATCAATTTCTACTTTCTCTTTATATGGACCAAAAGCGCTCATTACTAACTTTATTGGTTTCATCTATTCTCCTTGCACTCTTCAATCACATTTTCCATAATTCTTTTTGAAGCTTCATCTAAATCTACATTATTCTGCATTTTATAAAACTCGTTAAATAGTTCTATTTCTGTTTTATTTTTGACTCTCTCTAAATTCTGCTCCTGCTCTTCTAAAGAAAGCGCTGTTTTTGCATTTTTTACTTCTAACTTTAAAACATTTGGATAAATTCTTCGCAATTGTCCCAAAGCATCATATACTTGCTCATCATTTGTAATAACAGCTTTAATATAATCTTCTAGATTTGTTCCTTCATAATTCTCTTTTTTCGTAAGCTCCTCAATTGGACCTTTGATTTCTCTCATATCTCTTAGTGGAACTAGCTCTTCTAAATTTATCTCTAAATTACCTTTTTCTTTAAATTCTAAAACAGGCATTGTTTTAGAATGATTCATCTCTGAAAAAGAATATTTTAGAGGAGTTCCTGCATATCTTGCAGTTTCTCTTCCAATTTTCTGGGGTCTATGTACATGTCCAATTGCAACATAATCAAAATCTTTAAAATTAATTACATCAACGTTGTCTAGCCCTCCAACAGAAATTACTTCCGACTCTGTTCTCTCAGGCTCTTTTCCACTACTTGTCACAAATTGGTGAACTAAAATAATATTTCTTTGGTTTGTATCAATTATTTCACGCTCCATTATTTTTTTCATCATGTCATCATAGCTTAAAATTTCGTCGTCAAAAAAATTTTTTACATCATATGGCTTAATAAAAGGAAGCATATATACATTAATTTTCCCAAATTCATCTTCTAATTCTACCTTTTTAATATGCCCCTCATAACGAGAACTAATAAAAAGGCCTTCTTCTTCAAAAATCTGATTTCCAAACCCGAAGTCTATCTTTAGAATCGTGATTTCCACTAATTACAAACACTTTCTTTTTTTGCTTTTTTATAAGCTCATTCAAAAACCAATCTAGAAGATTTACTGCTTCCAAGCTTGGAATGGATTTATCATAGATGTCTCCAGAAATTAGAATACAATCTATTTTTGAATTTTCTATTTTTTCTAATATTTGTTTTAAAATATATTCTTGATCTTGGATTAAGCTTTGTTCTAAAAGAACTTTGCCTAAATGAAGATCAGCTAAATGTAAAAATTTCATATTTTAAACTTCCATTTCTTTTTTTAGCATCTTAAAATCTTTCATTGCATTTTTTCCAATTTTAATTATCTTTTTGATATTAATTGAATTTTTTCCATTCACACGTGGTCTAAAAGATATCTCTCTAAAGCTTACTTTATCATGATAATAAACAAAATAAGTTGTCATCATAATATTAGGAATATTAAAGTCATCTCTTAACTTAGACACATATTCTTTCACTTTCTCTGCCCTCATAAGTCTAAAAGGTGCATTAGCATCTAAAACTTTTACTCCAAAATAAAATCTAATTAATAAACATACAACCTTTTCGACAAATTTTCTAAAAATTCCATCTCCTCTATGTTTTCTATAGCCCAAAATTGCATCAAATTGTTTTCTATTATTCCAAAATTCCTCAAACTCTTTTGGATTTGTTTGACCATCAGAATCAGTTTGAAATATCCAAGTTGCACCATTTTTTAAAGCATATTGATATGCAAACATAACTGTCGGACCATGCCCGCTATTTGACTTTGTTAGTGGTATTAATAAAGGATGTGTTTGAGCATATCCTTGCAATAACTTTAAAGTATTATCTTTACTTCCATCATCAACTACTATAAGCCTAGACTCTCCGTTTTCATTGTACTTTTCAATTACTGGATACCATTCTTCCAAAGTATGAACAATATTAGCTTCTTCATTATAAGCTGGCATTACTATATATAATTTATCTAACATCATTTGTTATCTCCGATTTCTTCTACTTTTTGATTACTTGATAAAATATCATTTTTTAAAATCTTATATACCAATATTATGAACAATATAAATACACTAGGAGAATACATTTTAGATGAAAAGAAGAATTCTTTTATCTGATAATGATTCATATAATTAAGACCATCCCCACTATAAACTAATAATGCTCCTGTTACAATCATATAAATATATCTAAAAATACCAATATCAAAAACACTCAATGCAACCATTGGTATTGCTAAATACTGATTTGCAATAGAAGAAGAAAATGTTACCAATACCATAGTATAAAGTAAAATAATTTCATCAAATCTTCTTCGTCTACAAATCCAAGCAAAGATTGTCATAAAAATAATGAATACTACAATATAAAATTTTGAAGGTAACTTTAACATTTCATAAATATCGATTAATAACGGTGCATTATTAAATGATCGATATAAAAACACATTATGAATAATTCCTTCCAAAGCCATTTTATTGCCTATTGCAAATGGTACAAAACTTAACAAAAATAAAAATGGTGGAACGACACTATACAATAACTTTTTGCTTATTGGTAAATCCTTTTTCAATAATATGTATAACGGCAATATGAAAAAGATATGTTTTGTAATTAAAGACAATGACATAAATAAAACAAAAAAGAACTCTTTATAACTCCATTTCTTGTCTTCATTATAAAAGAACATTCCAGCAATAAGCATTAACAATATTGCAATATTATCAAATTGATTATGATATCCTGTAATAATAATAGAAACTGGATTCAAGAAAAAAATGAGTGATTTTTTCCAAGAATATTTTTTCGCTATAATACAAGTAATTCCTAAGTCGACTAATGTTAACATTAACACCATTAAAATTCGATATGCTAATCTTACATTTTTTGTCAAACTAGCAATAGTATACAATAATCCCTGGATTCCAAAAAAGATTGGTCCATAATTATATCTAGTTGTTTCAGCATATACATTTCCAGAAGCTTTTACTATTTTTCCAACAATACAATAAGACTCAAAATCGAAATTATGTCCAAATGTCATTACCCAAAATCTCAATCCTATTCCGTAAAAAAATTAATACCACATAAATTATATATTCTTTTTTTACCTTTTTCATTTCTTCCTCCGATAATTCTTCTAACGCTCTATTAAAATTGTCACTGGTCCATCATTTAAAAGATTAACTTTCATATCGGCCCCAAAAATTCCGCGTTCCACATTAATTCCATTTTTACTGCATTCCTCACAAAAGTATTCATATAATGGTTCAGCTACTTCCGGCCTTGCTGCTTCTATAAAAGAAGGTCTAAATCCTCCTGAACAATCTCCATAAAGTGTGAATTGAGAAACGATTAGAAGTTCTCCTCCTACATCTTTTAATGCTAAATTCATTTTATCATTTTCATCTGTAAACACTCTTAATCCACAAAGTTTCTTTACTAAATAATCTGCTTCTTTTTTGGTATCTGTTGTTTTAATTCCTAATAAAACTAAAAAACCTTTCCCAATTTTACCGAGTTACTTTTCCATCTACCTTTACTTCCGCTTGACTTACTCTTTGTACTACAAGTCTCATCTCTATCCCTCTTCTTCTATTTTTCTAAATACTTTAAAAATCCTTCTAATCCCTCTTGAATATCGTTATAAGTTTCATTAAAATTTCCAGTATACCAAGGATCAGCAATATCTCTAGGTTTTTGAGAAAAATCTAACAATCTATAGATTTTATGCTCTCTATCTTCTCCCACAATTCTTTTTATATTCCTAATATTACTTTCTTCCATTCCTATAATATAGTCATATTCTTCATAATCACTTGGCATAAGCCTTCTTGCTTTATGTTCTGTATATGGAATTCCCACTTCCTCCAGTTTTTTTCTTGTTCCAAAATGAATTCCGTTTCCAATTTCCTCATAACTTGTTGCAGCAGAATCAATATAAAAATTCTTCTCTACTCCTCTTTTTTGAACTGCATTTTTCATCATAAATTCAGCCATAGGAGATCTACAAATATTTCCTAAACATACGAATAAAACTTTTATCATTTTTTACATCACTTTCTTATGGATTAATAATTTCCAAAATCATCAAATTTTTCAACTCCATATACTTCTTTTATAACGAACTCATCTAATTCACTATAATCTACATTATTTTCTATCTTTTCTTTTAAACGATTAACTTGTTCTCTAGTTAGGGTTTTTACAAACTTATAATTTGGTATATGAGTAGGATTAGGATCTTCAATTTCCAAATCATCATAAACATCGCCATTTTCATAAATTTTAACGCTTCTACTTCCAAATCCAAAAGAATATGACGTTGCATATAATATTTTTTCCTCTTCACTTGTTGTCTTACTGTTATTTTCTGTATTAGTCTTTACTTCTTGTTTTCTATTTATTAGTGTTACCCCTATTACACTAAGTACTATACATATAATTATCACAATTACTACAATGATTAATGATTTTTTCATTTATATTTTTTCTCCTTTTTTAAATCCTTTGAGTAATAATACATATCTATGCAGTGTAAGTCTCCATCCCATATTTCTTTATTATAATGATCCACAAAAAAATTCTTTATAGTCTTTTCATATCTATCAAAACCTTGCTTAATATAGAATGGAATATTATTTTCTGTTGTTCCAACAATCA
This sequence comes from Clostridia bacterium, assembly GCA_017477355.1. Classification (GTDB taxonomy): domain Bacteria; phylum Bacillota; class Clostridia; order TANB77; family CAG-508; genus Scatovivens. The sequence continues at coordinate 5,173 of JAFUWA010000054.1, read as the reverse complement.
TTTTGTCGTATGTATTCTTATAATTTTCAAATAAATATTGAATTAACTTTTTTCCAAATCCTTTTCCTCTATACTGTTCTTCTGTTGCAATATTTTTAAGTTCACATATATTATCGTCTATTCTGGTTACTACTGCAACACATGTTATTTTATCTTTATATATTAAAACAAAGAGCTCTCCGTCTTTTAAATACTTTTGAATTACTTCTTTCTCTGGATCTGCTTCTAAAAGTAAATCCATATATTGTTCTTTATTCTCTTTTTCTTTCTTAATTACAATACTTCTCCTAGTTTGTAAAAATTCAAAATTATCTGGCAAAACAGGTCTTGGTGAATTTGAGTTATTATATCTATCTTCTTCACTAAAAATGCATCCACAATATTTTTGCATATAGAGATTTAACTCATTTTTAGCTTTGTCATGCCCTACCCAAAATCCTTCTCGAAAATTTCTATATAAAAAATCAATTCCATATTCTTTCGAATATTTCTCACATAAAAACTTAATATAATCATGATTTTGATAAATACTATATAAAAGCGTTGTCGTTACAGTGTCATAGCCATTCTCTTTGGCATACTGAAAAGTTCTCTCTAATCTTACTGGATAACAATACTTTGTACATCTCGTATCAATATCATCAATTACATTTTTACAGAATTCGTCTAATCCATAATCCTCTTCAAATATTGTTTCTAAACTCATTATCTTACTATATTCTTTTAAACAATCACGTCTTGCTGTATATTCTGTGTAAGGATGAATATTAGGATTAAACCAATATAAAGTTGGTTCAATTCCTTCTTTCCTTAAAGTATCCACACAATAGACACTACAAGGCGCACAACAAGCATGCATTAATAATTTCATTGATTGTCCTCTCTACTACCTTCTAATTTAAGAGTATCTTGTACTTGAGCATTGGCAGGAGTACTTCCATGGCTAAGTTTCTCCACAGCTTGTACAACTTCTTGTGATACTCCAAATGTATTTTTAAATTTATTTCCATTAAATCCTTTTGATGTTTTCTTAACGGCTTCAATAAAGCCTTCAAAATCATAAACTAAATTAGGATTTAACCCAACTTCATTTAACCATCTTTGGATATTAGGGATATTCTCTGGAGTTGTAAAAATTCCATATAATTGTTCTGGATTTTGCCTAAGGTCCACATTACTCATAGTACTTTGTTCTTTATTAAAATCATTATCATCTTTAGGAAACATAGCAAAAACGCATCCAGCAGGCAAACAATGTATATAAGATACCATTCCAGAAAAGAAATTTAATGTTCTTGATAATGAATCTATATCAGAAACTGAAATCTCTCCGAATGTATCTGTACTTTTAATATATCCATCATATCTATCTGCTGAAGATGATATTTTTCCAGTTCTAATAATTTCTTTTGCAAAATAAATTGGTGTACCATGAAATACTAAATTAAGCTCAGGAGACTTAGCTTCTTTTAATGCCTCTATGAACTTTGTTCCAGTATTATGATCTCTATACTCAATATCTTCTTGAAAATTTGGTCTAATAAACTGAATCTCTAGTTTTGCTTCATCTAAACAATATTCCCATCTGTGAAGCGCATCTTTGGCTTCTCTCATTTCTTTAGAATCCTCTGCATATCCTCGTTCTCTTAAATCATCAATTCTCTTATTTGCACTAATAATATATTGTTCGAATCTTGCAATATCATTTTTCATAATTTCAAGTACTTTTTTATATTCTTGATATTCCTCTATTCTTCCACTTCTTTTACACTCAAGCCATGTTTTTAAATTACTCCAAATACCCATATCTTTCCTTCTATTTCATCCTATAAATTTAGGATGTTTTCTCCTCATGATATTCTTGATCTGTATTTACATTCCAAATTGCTTTTTTATCAGTACTTCCGTTCTTAATACATTTTGCAGTTTCAAAAGCTGTTACCATGGAATGATCCATATTGTTATAGCGATGTTGTCCATTTCTTCCAACACAGAATAAATTATCAACTTTATTTACAAAATCAACTAATTGATCAATATCTTTATAAGTATCAAAATAAGCTGGATATGCTTTTTTGACTTTCTCTCTATGCAAATCTAAAACTTGGTTTTTCTGAATAATATTCATAGAAACTAATTCTTCTACCGCAAAACGAGAAAATTCTTCATCACTCATATTCCAATACTTATCTCCCTCTTCACAAGTATATTCTGTTCCAATCCAAACTTTATTTTGAGCATCTTCTACTAAATAAGGAGACCAGTTATTAAAAATTTGTATTCTAAGCATTTTTACATCTGGTTCTTGCACATAAATCCAACAATCTGGAACTATATTTCCAAGAGTTTTTATCTTTGTTTCATTCTTCAAATTTAGTTTATCTACTAAAACTCCTACTGTCATAAAATCTCTAAATGGTAATCCCTTAGCAATCGCTTGAATTTTCTCTGGAACTTCTATTCCATCAAAATCGGCCACTAAATCATTCATTGGCATAGAAGAAACAAAAATATCTCCTTCAATTCTCTCACCATTTGAGCATTCTACAGAAGTTATCTTTCCGTCTGTAAAATGAATTTTAGAAACCTGATATCCCATTTTGATTTCAGCTCCTAATTCTTTATTCTTCTCTGCTAAATGCTCCCATAAATGCCCTGGTCCATATTTGGGATACCAAAATTGTTCAATCAAAGATGTTTCCGTATTTTCTTTGGTTTTCTTACCAAATAATTTATGGATCATATCTTTAATAACAGCTTTGATAGAAATTCCCTTTACTCTTTGAGAACCCCAATCTGCACTTATTTCACTAGGATGACGTCCCCATAACTTTTCCGTATATTTTTCAAAGAACATCTGATATAGTACTTTACCAAAACGATTAATATAAAAATCCTCTAGTGATTTTTCTTCTCTTTTATGGATGCAAGCTCCTAAATAGCTGAATCCTGCTTTTATTGTACGCCATAATCCCATTGCTTTAAAGGTAGAAAAAGACATTGTAATTGGATAATCAAAAAAGGTTTTAAAAGAATAAATTCTAGAAACTCTTTGTCTAATCAACATAACATTATCTTCTTTTTCTGGATCTGGACCACTTTCTGCTAAAGGCTTTTCTCTTCCTAAAAATTCATCATCAAATGAATTCTTTCCTTGAACAGGCATTAATTCACTCCAAAATTGCATTACTCTATCATCTTTTGAAAAGAACCTATGTCCTCCGATATCCATTCTATTTCCATTGTATTTTACTGTTTTAGAAATTCCACCTATATCTTGTGATTCCTCTAAAATAGTAACTTTATATTCATTATCTTTATCTTTCAAAAGCTCATATCCTGTTGTTAATCCTGCAGGACCTGCTCCAATAATAACTACCCTCTTCATGAATTTCTCCTTTGAACATTAGGGACGTTCCTTAAATGTTACTCTAACCACCATTTGGGACATCCCTTTATATTAAAACTTCTGAAGGCTAATTTTACTTCAGTATCATGACCGTATATTCCGCTTCAAAATATTGTTTTGGAGAATTCTGTCTCATCGAATTTTTTCCGCCAATCGTACAGAATCCTGACAATAGATGAAAAATTACTGTAAAACAAACAATAACATGGAATACTTTTCCTAAAACCATCTTTCCTTCTTCTGTTTTCAAATTTTGCAATATTTCCATAAAAATCAAAATTCCACAAAGCATAAATAACCATGCAAAATCTAATAAATATCTTCCTGTACTTCCTGCTTTTAGACTAATAAATACAACAAATATTAATCCAACACATAAAAGACTTGCTATTAATCTTTTTAATTCTTTATTTTGACTATTCTTCCATACTTTCCCTATTCCAAAACAGAAAAAAGCAATTGGTGCAATCCAAAATACTCCACCTGGCATATCTTCAATATAATAATATCCAAATGTATCAATCAAGTTTCCATTTCCATATAAGAATGGAAAAAATCCTTGAAATGTTGGTAATCCAAACAAATTACATAAAATTCCCGTTGGAAGTAGAGACCATCTAACTGCAATTCTCTTCATATTGTTTACTGTCAATTGATATTTTTCTCCAAATTCAAGAGGATTTCCAAATCTTAAATAATTATATCTCATAATAAGTACTGCTATAACCAAATATGGTAGCACTACAGAAATAATTAATTTCAATATACTTTTCTTTCGAGAGCTATTTTCCTCTGATTGCACTTTTATTTCTCTTTTCAATATTCTTAATAATATTGGAACAATTAAAAGACTTGCAAAAATTTGTGTTGGCCTACATCCAACTGATGTAGCCAAACTTAAACACCCCAAAAAGATTTTAAGATAATTAACTTCTCCATCTTCTCTTTCAGCCTCAAACACTAGTAAAAATCCAAATGTTGCAAAGAAAAATCCTGCAACGGTCACTAATTCATAAAATCTAGGAGCAACATTAATCCAAATTAGCATTGTTCCAAATATCATCATGAATGAACTTAAAGCAAGATAAATAAACGGTAATTCTTTAAAATATTTCTGAAATACCTTTTTGGTAATATTTGCTAATACTGGTATAGAAAGAATGCTAAATATTAATGTTGCAACAGCAGAAGACATCCATTTTTTCGTAATCAAATGATATGGAACCATTAGCAAAATGGCTGGAACAGCTCCAAAATAAACATAGTATTGGTGATTAAAATAAGCAGCATCCCAAATGTAATCTTCTCCTCTTGAAAGTTTTCCTCTTTCTACTGCATCATATGGGTCATTTAGTTCCTCTAATTTTGTTGTATCTGGTGTATCAGAGATTGATACTTCTCCTTTTGATAATGCTTTTACTAAATTGTCACTATACATATCTTTTTCATGATTGCTACAACCATTATTAATATAAAATATTCCTAAAATTCCAATATCAATGATTAATACTAGAACCAAGTTTTGCTTAAAATTCTTAATATGATATGGTTCTTTCCAAAATTCTCTTGTTTTTAAGGAATGGATAACTAAAACAATCAAAATAATTCCTATTATTCTTGGAAGATTAATTTCAAGCGGAACACTCGCATTAATTGCTACTTCTTCAATTTTCACATCACTATTTCTAATGTTAATCTCCAAACTTTTACATTTTCCTGACAATGCTATTGTAGCATATTTTTTTTTCTCTAAATCCTGATAAT
>JAFUWA010000053.1 GCA_017477355.1 Clostridia bacterium | reverse complement strand
TTAGGTGGTATGTTAACAAACTTCGGAACAATCAGAACAAGAGTTGAAAGACTTAACGAATTAGAAAAAATGCAAGAAGATGGTACTTTCGAAGTATTACCTAAAAAAGAAGTTATTCTATTAAAGAAAGAAATGGAAAAACTAGAGAAGAACCTTGGAGGAATTAAAGATATGACTGAAGTTCCTGGAGTATTATTCGTAGTAGATCCAAAGAAAGAAAGAATAGCTATATTAGAAGCTAGAAAATTAAACATCCCAGTTGTTGGTTTAGTTGATACAAACTGTAACCCAGAAGATGTTGATTATGCTATACCAGGAAATGATGATGCTATAAGAGCAGTTAAATTAATAGCTGACACAATGGCTAATGCAATCATTGAGGGTAGACAAGGTGAAGCAGAAGATGTTTCTACATCAGCTGAAGAAACATTCGAAGCTGAAGCAGAAGAGCCAAAATCTATGGAAGAAGTTGTAGCTTCAGAAGAATCTGCTGAATAATTTAAGTAAATAAAAGTCCTAAATTAATCTAGGGCGGATATATATTTGCTCCTACATTATTTTAAAATAATTGTGGGAGCTATTTTTTATTAAGAAAGGAGAATTGGTATGATAACAGCAAGCCAAGTAAAAGATTTAAGAGAAAAAACAGGTGCAGGAATGATGGACTGCAAAAAAGTTTTAACAGAAGCTGATGGAGATATGGAAAAAGCCATCGAATTATTACGTGAAAGAGGAATAGCTAAAGCTGCTAAAAAATCTGACAGAGTTGCTGCAGAAGGATTAGTAGATGCATATATAACAGAAGACGGAAAGGTTGGAGCCGTTGTTGAAGTTAACGCTGAAACAGACTTCGTTGCTTCAAATGCAGAATTCAAAGCATTCGTAGCTGACATTGCTAAACAAGTTGCATTAAACAACCCAGCTGATGTTGAAGCATTATTAGCTCAAACATCAATTTCTGATTCTACAAAGACAGTTCAAGAAGTATTAACAAACAAAATCGCTACAATCGGAGAGAACATGTCAATCAGAAGATTTGAAAGATTCGAAACAAACGGAACAGTTGCTAAATATATCCACGGAGATGGAAAAATTGCTGTTTTAGTTGATATGAACAATGCTTCTGAAGAACTAGCTAAAGATATTTGTATGCAAATAGCTGCAGCTAAACCAGAATACTTAAACAGAGAATCAGTTCCAGCTGAAAGAGTAGAAAAAGAAATGGAAATCTTAAAAGTTCAAGCTATGAACGAAGGTAAACCAGCTGAAATAGCTGAAAAAATGGTTCAAGGAAGAATTGGAAAATTCTACGGAGAAATCTGCTTAGTAGACCAAGAATTCGTTAAAGATCCAGACAAGAAAGTATCTCAATTATTAAAAGAAAAAGGTGCTGAAATTAATAGATTTGCAAGACTTGAAAAAGGTGAAGGAATCGAAAAAGTTGAAGAAAACTTTGCTGAAGAAGTTGCAAAACAAATTAAAGGATAATAATATTTCCCACTACAATTAAGTAGTGGGATTTTTTTGCTCTTATTGAATAGTTTTCTTTTTTCAAACATATTCTAAAATGTAAGGAGGACTTCATTTGGAAGAAGAAGATTTTAAACATTATATAAAGTGGATTAAAGGTGGATTAGATGTGGATAGCAAAGTGATTTTTTTCTGCATTGGTACAGATAGGGTAATTGGAGACAGTCTAGGACCAATAATCGGATCACTTTTAATTGATAAATTTGGAAGTGAAGTTGTCTACGGAGATTTATTTAATAATGTAACATACGAAAATATTATAAGTACTTTAGATAAAATAAATACTAAGTATGAGAACCCATATATTGTTGCTATAGATGCGGCTTTATCATCAAGTGAAAATATTGGAAAAATATTTGTTGATGATGGGATTAATTTTGGAGATAGTCTTGGAAAAAATGTGGATAAGGTTGGAGATTTAGGGGTAAAGGTAGTGGTTGGAAAAGACTACAACAATCCAAATTTAAACTTTAATGTACTTCAAAATATTCCACTTTCTAAGATTTTAAAATTATCTAAAAAAACTTTCGAAGGAATTAGCTTAATAATGAATAAATAATTTTAAATTGGAAAAAATATCTATATATGTTTTGGAGGTATATGGGTATGGATAAAAATATTATTAGAATTAAGGAGTTTCCGTCAAATACAATCGATGAGGCAATTTTAATTTTGAAAGAAAATAAAAAAGCAAAAAAATATGAATGTTCTAGTAAATTTAAAAATACAAATTATAAGAAATTGAATAATGAAGAAATGGTAATAAAAGAAGCTGAGTTTATTATCTCAAATTATATAGATAAAAATGAAGTAGATAAAAATAGTAAGAATAAAAAGAATTTAAAAAGATTAAAAATATCAAATCTTATTTTAGGTTTAGCATTAATAATTAGCATTATTTTATAAACTCAGAATATATATTAATAGAGATTTACTTTAGATAAGAAAGAGCTGTTAATATGGATAAAATAATGAGTGTTGAGGAACGTATTAGAAGAGCTGAGGAAGTTGCTGAGAGACGACAAAATAAAAAAATAGATTTAGATTATAATAGAATTAAGATT